>JALDXK010000168.1:0-10687 GCA_032155105.1 Acidobacteriota bacterium | reverse complement strand
CAACACCCGCGTGGCGCCGCCGAGCACCGCGAGCGCCGGTTCGAGTTGGTAGGCGTGCAGATCCATCGACGCGCGAGCGGCCGTCCACAGGCCGAGTGCCGGCCGGGCCTGCACCATCGCGTCGAGGGCGCGCCGCAACACGACCCGCCGGCGTCGGCGGACGACACGGTCCCTGCCCATGATGCTCACGCGGTCGAAGGGCTCGATCACGCGCATCCGCGCGGGCGTCGGACCAAGGCCGTCGAGCGTCAGCACCGCGCATCGCTCGTAGCGATCGATGCCGGCCAGTCGCCAGCGCTCGCCGCGGACCGTGACCAGGGCTCCCAATCGGGTCGACATGCGACGGGATGGTGCAAACCGGCGGCCCGGGCGGAATTCGCGAAAGCGCGCGTAATCCGGCGCTCACGCGATGGCCGCGTTGCAGTTTCTGCGCGCCGACGCGCGCAGCGACATGGAAGTTATTTGAGACTGTCCGATGCCGGCGACGTGTGAATCGCGTTGAAGAACAGCCTGAAGGTAGCGTGCGACTGGCCGCGGTGCTGCGGGCGGAACGCGAACAACACGGCGCGGCCCTGGCCCGATCGCACTTCCATCACCGCGCCCTTACCGGCGATCGCCTTCTCGCCTTCGAGCCAGCCGCTCATCAGGACGTTGCTTTTCGCATACCGGCCGATGATGCGCGCCGTGGCGGCGGCCTTTGGCGCACCGGTTGATTCCGCTGCCGCGACCACGTCGTATGCGGTATTGAACGCACAGAAGCCCACGGTGTCGCGCGGCATGCCGTAGGTCAGCGGATCCTCATCGAGCTCGATCTTGACGATCGAGCCCGGGCAGAAAAAGTCGTTGGCCGACAGCCCGCGTGTCGCGTCACGCAGGGGCGCGCCGAGCAGCTGCACGGCCAGCTCGCTCGACGAATCGAGCGCGATCAGGGTGCCGCCCGCATCGACGAACTGGCGCAGCTGGTCGGCGCCGTCCATGCCCAGCCCGCCGACATACGCCGGCGGCATCGTGCCGGCGGCGTGCCCGCTGAGCATGCGTTCCGCCCCCATGTCTGGCAGCACGATCGCGTCGAAGCGCTGGCGCAACGCCCCGGCCTTGATGTCGGCGTCGGCGATGTTCTCGAACGCGAACTCGTACTGCTCGAGCAGCCAGCGCGTCCAGCCCTCGTCGATGCTTTCGACCCATGGCTTGTACAGACCCACGCGCGCATGGCCCACCGGGTGCGCGGCCGTGGGGGCGCGGCCGCCAGTTGCGGTGGCGCGCAGACCAAGCTCGGTCGAGATGCCCTCGACCGCTTCACGGACGCCCTCCGACTCCAGTACGAGGATCGATCCGGTTGGGTAGGTGTAACCTAGCAGCCCGATGGGGGCCGTCAGCATCGACACGCGCGCACCGGTCTTGACCAGCCGGTTGATCGCGATGCTGGCGGCATTGCCGCGTCCGTCGATCACGTAGAACGACGCCCGCCGCGTATCACCCCACACCTTCGACGGCGGGATCGCCACCTGGTCGACCTTCGTCGTCGGCGGCGGCTCGAAGTACTGCTCGATGCGGTCGACGCGGACGTTCATCTGCAACGGCAGCGTCCAACCGGCCACGTCGTAGGGGCGATCCAACGCCGCGCCCGGCGCGAGGCGGCGGATCGGATACTGCTGCACTTCGAGCAGCGTCTTGGCGTAGGCGCGAAAGGGCTGCGCCATCATCACGATGTCGGCGCCCTGCGAATACACGGTGTCGGCGACGCGAAACGGTTCGAGGGTGCGGCGGATCTCCACCGCGCCTTCGAGCAACAGCTGTTCGAGCTTGCGCGCCGCGTGCGGATCGAATTGATCGGGCGGGATGATGAACGCGAACGGGCCGCCCTTCGAGCCCAGCTCCACTTGCCGCTTGCCCATCCGGTAGAAGTTGCGGACCAGTTCGGCGCGATAGCGGGCCGCGCCGCTGATGAAACCGCGCGCCGCCGAGAGGTTGTAGTCCACGATGTTGCGGAGCGTCCACGCGCCGCCAGGCCACGGATTGGGGAACGTCGTCGAAGGCGAGTGATCGGGGAAGCCGCGACCGCCCGTCAGCTGATCGGGCGCCACGCTGATCGGCGAGGCAATGCGCACGCTCGCCGCTTCGGTCAGCAGCGTGACCGTGTTGTGGCCGAGCGGCGCCGAGTCTTCGTAGCCGGGCCAGTAATAGTCGTACAACGCGTTCTGCAGCACGCCGGTGCGCCCGTCTTCCTCGAGCGCGAGCGCCATCGCGTGGCCGAGCAGGCCGGCCGTGCGCCACACCAGCGGATCGTAGTTGCGATCGATCGGATCGAGGTTCGGCGGCACGAAGTAGCGCGCGCCGCGCGGCCCCATCTGGTGCATGGTCAGGAATACTTGCGGATGCCAGCGCCGGTAGAAGAACTCCGCGAGCGAGCGGTTCTCGGCCATGTTCATCATGAAGGCGTCACGGTTGATGTCGTGGCCGACGTACTTGTGATACAGCCACGGCATGCTGGTGCCTTCGAACTCGGTGCCCTTCCACTTGCGGTACCAGTCGACCGTGATCACGTGGCCGTCGGGATTGAGTGACGGGAACAGGATCAGCACCACGTCGTTCAGCGTCCGCAGCACCTCCGGATCGCTCGAGGTGGCCATGGTGTGGAGCAGCTCGGGCGCGGTTTGCGTGGCCGCGATCTCCGTGGCGTGAATGCTCATGCCCAGCGCGACGATCGCCGGCTGTCGCTCGGCGATCTTCGCCGCAGCCGCATCGTCCAGCGTCCGTGGATCGGCGAGGCGCAGCGCGTTCGTACGGATCTCCTCGAGCCGCTTGATGTTCTCGGGTGACGACACGATCGCGGCAATCAGCCGGCGTCCTTCCGTGGTCGGCCCCGCATCCACCAGTTCGACGCGATCGGACGCCGCGGCCACGGTCTCGAAATAGCGCTGCAGCGACGGCCAGTCGGCAAGCTCGCGATCGGCGCCCATGCGATGCCCGAACGCGGCTTCGGGGTTCTGAATGGCAGGCCCCTGCGCGTGCGGCACCGCCGCGAAGCATCCCGCTGCCACAACTGCGGCGATCAACGTCTTTCGCATCTCGCGAGAATACCAAGTTCTGTGTCGTCTTTTCCCCGTCACTCTCGATCTCTTGAACAGGGGACGTTCCCCGCGGACGCCACGAGGCGCGCCGCAAGCATTCATCCATCCATTGATAGGGAGAGATCCATGACGACGCGTCTGTACCTGATCACGGCCGTGCTCACGCTCGGCCTCGTTGCGTCCGTTGCCGCAAAACCGAAGATCACCGCGCCCGATGTGCCGGCCAATCTCGTGGTGCCCGACGGCCACGAGCTATTCCTCGAGGGCCGTGCCGTGGGCACGCAGAACTACATCTGTATGGCGTCGGCCGCCGGGGCGGCGTGGAAGTTCCTCGGTCCGCAAGCAACGTTGTTCATTGCCACGCGCAGCGGCCATTTGCAACAGCAGGTGACTACGCACTTCCTGAGCGCGAATCCCATGGAAAACGGCACCGCGCGTCCGAGCTGGCAGCATTCGTTCGACAGCAGCCAGGTCTGGGCACGCGCCTCGGCTTCGTCAACCGATCCGAATTACGTCGTGCCCGGCGCGATCCCGTGGCTGCTCCTCGAGGCCGTCGGTGGCGCGTCTGGCCCCGGTGGCGGATCGGTCCTCGGCGAGACCTCGTTCATCCAGCGCGTCAACACCAACGGCGGCGCCGCGCCCGCGACCGGCTGCACGCAGGCGGCGGAGATCGGTGTCGTGGCGCTCGTGCCGTACACGACGGACTACTACTTCTATCGCGAGGCGCGCTGAGCGCGCCCCTCTTCACAGCAAGGAGCACGGCCATGAATCTCAACAGCACGATCGAAATACACAACGAGCGTCCCGCCGCGGTCTGGAGCGCCGGCGGCCGCCACTACGACGCCATCAGCAAGGGCATTGCCGACGCGCTCGAGCACTGCGTGCTGCGGCTCAATCCCCGTCAGGGAGAGCGCATCCTCGATCTCGCCACCGGCACCGGCTGGACCTCGCGCCTGGTCGCGCGGCGAGGGAGCGTCGTCGTCGGCGCCGACATCGCGAGCGATCTGCTGACGGCGGCGCGGGCCAACGCAATCGAAGAGCGCCTCGACATCGACTACCAGCTGGCCGATGCCGAGCGGCTACCATTCGCAGACGGCAGCTTCGATGCCGTCGTCTCGACCTTCGGGGTGATGTTCGCGAGCCGGCCGGAGAAGGCGGCCCGCGAATTGGCACGGGTGTGCCGTCCGGGAGGGCGGCTGGCGCTCACCACCTGGGTCGCCGACGGCAACCTGGCCAAGATGTTCAAGGTGATGAAAGCCTACATGCCGGCGCCACCGATTCCGCCGCCGCCGTCACCCTTCGAGTGGGGCAATCCGGATCGGATTCGTGACCTGCTCGGCCACGCGTTCGACCTGAAGTTCGAGCGCGCGGTGTCGTACTACCGCGAACCCAGTGCCGATGCGGCCTGGGAGACGTTCTCGGTCGGTTACGGTCCCACCAAGGCGCTGGCGGCTACCCTCGATCCGGAACGGCGGAACGCCCTTCGGGCGGATTTTACGGCGTTTCACGCCGGCTTTCCGACGCCTCTGGGGATCTGCGTGCCGCGCGAATACTGGCTGACGGTCGGCGTCAGGCGGTGATGTCGGGTTCGGCGTGCCGATTCCGATCTAGTGGATAGGGAAAGGAACCATGGCCTCGCCGAGCACGTTGACCGCATCCCGGTATACTCACGGGCACCCAACCCAAGGCCCGACGCATGTCACGCTGCACCACGCGGCAGTTGCTCATGGAGGGGCCGTCGTGACCGCCGATATCACGACGCTCCTCACATCCGCCGAACGCGGCGATCGCGCCGCGGCCGACGCCGTGTTCGCCGCGCTCTACGAGGAACTGCATCGCATGGCGCGGCGCGAACTGGCCGTCCGCGGCGGCGGCGTCACGCTCAGCGCCACCACGCTCCTGCACGACGCCTACATCAACATCTCCGGCCGCGACGGCACCGCGTTTCCCGATCGCAACCGGTTCATGGGCTACGCGTCGCGGGTCATGCGCGGCATCATCATCGATTACGCGCGCAGTCGCCAGGCGCAGAAACGCGGCGGGCACTTCGAGATCACCTCGCTCAAGACCGACGTGGCCGAAGTGATGGCCGATGCCGAAGAGCTCACGCGGATCAGCGACGCGCTCGACGAATTGTCGCAGGTCGACGGCCGTCTCGCGCGCATCGTCGACCTCAAGTTCTTCTGCGGATTCTCGTTCGTGGAGATTGGCGGCATGCTCGGTCTGTCCGAGCGGACCGTGCAGCGCGACTGGGAGAAGGCGCGCATCTACCTGCATCAGCGGCTGCGCGACGAGGACGGCAACTGAGATGAAGGCCTTCGACACCAAGCGTTGGCTGCGCGCGAGCCAACACCTCGACCGCGTGCTGGAGCTGCCGGCCGATGAACGCGGCGCGTGCGTCGAAGACATCCGCCGCCAGGACCCCGACATCGCCACCGACGTGGAAGTGATGCTCGAGCAGCACCGGCAGCTGAGCGCCGAGGGTTTTCTCGACGCCGCCACGCCGCTCAAGCCGATGGAAGCGTCGATGGCCGGCGTCGTCATTGGCGCCTACACGCTGCAATCCAACATCGGTCACGGCGGCATGGGCAGCGTGTGGCTCGCGTCGCGCAGCGACGGCCGCTTCGAGGGCAAGGTCGCGGTCAAGCTGCTCAACGCGGCGCTGGTCGGGCGCGGCGGGGAAGAGCGATTCCGCCGCGAGGGCACCATCCTCGCGCGGCTGGCGCACCCGAACATTGCCCGTCTCATTGACGCCGGCGTGTCGAATACCGGCCAGCCGTATCTCGTGCTCGAGCTCGTCGAAGGCCTTCACGTCGATGCCTACTGCGACGATGCCGGCCTGACGGTGGAGGAGCGGATCAGGCTGTTTCTCGACGTGCAGTCCGCCGTTGCCCACGCGCACGCGAACCTCATCGTGCACCGCGATCTCAAGCCATCGAATGTGCTGGTGACGGGGGATGGGGCCGTCAAGCTGCTCGACTTCAGCATCGCCAAGCTGATTGACGACGAGGGAGTGTCGCGGCTGACGCGCGAAGCCGGATCGGCGATGACGCCGAAGTATGCGGCGCCGGAGCAGGTGACCGGCAAGCCGATCACCACGGCGACCGATGTGTATTCGCTCGGCGTGCTGTTGTTCGAGCTGCTGAGCGGCCGGCACCCGACCGAATCGGCGTCGAAGGCGCGCGCGGATTTCGCGAGGGCCATCGCCGAAGTGGAATGTCCCCGGGTCTCGGTCGCGATCGCGATGGCCGGCGCGGCCGATCAGGAACAGATCGCGTCGTGTCGCTCGACCACGCCGGAGCGGCTGCTGCGGTCCGTGCGCGGCGACCTGGACACGATCCTCGCCAAGGCGCTGAAGAAGGATCCGGCCGAGCGCTACGCCTCGGTGGCTGAGTTTGCCGACGATCTCCGGCGGCACGTCAATCACGAGCCAATCAGCGCGCGCCCGGACGCGATGTCCTATCGCGCGAGAAAATTCGTCCGACGCCATTGGCGCGGCGTGGCTGCGGCGACGGTGGCCACCGTGGTGCTGACCACGCTGGTCGCGTTCTACACCGTGCAACTGGCCGAAGAGCGTGACCGGGCGCACGTGCAGGCGGAGAAGGCGGCACGGATCAGCGAGCTGCTGACGAGCGTGCTGACAAGCGTCGATCCGTACCGCACCCCCGGCACTGCCGAGCCCACGGTGCGCAATTTGCTCGACAACGCGATGACGCGAGTGGCCAGTGAACTCGGCGACCAACCGGAGCTGCAGGCAGAAATGCTCACCGTGATCGGGCGCACCTACGAGCGCCTGGGGATCAACGACCGGGCGCTGCCGGCGCTCGAAGAGGCGCTGGCGATCGGCCGCCGCGCCGTCGGCCCCGAGCATGTGCGTATCGCGCAGAGCCTCAACGATCTCGGCGTCCTGCGGCGCGAGCTGGGTGATCTGCCGGCCGCGGAACGCATGCTCGCCGAAAGCCTTACGATGCGCCGTCGGCTGTTGGGATCGCAGCACAAGGACCTGGCGATCACGCTGGTCGAATGGTCGCGCGTGTTACGGGATCTCGGCCGGAACGCCGACGCGGAGGCGCCGGCTCGCGAGGCGTTGGCGATTCGCCTGGCGCTGTATGGCGACGAACACCGCGACCCGGCCACCAGCAAGCACGATCTCGCACACGTGCTCTGGGAGAAAGAGGACCTCGGTGGAGCGGAGCAGCTGTTCCGCCAGAGTCTTGCGACCAACGAACGCGTGCTCGGTCCCGATCATCCGAACGTCGGCGCGTCCAAGGGCAGCCTCGGTTCCCTGCTCAATGCCAGGGGCGACGCCGCGGGTGGCGAAGTGTTGCTTCGCGGAGCGCTCGACATCCGGCGCAAAGTGTTCGGCGCCACGCACACCGAGTACGCGATCTCGCTCCTCAGCCTGGCGAACGCCGTGGAAGCGCAGCGCCGGTTCGACGAAGCCCAGGCCATGATCGAGGAAGGTCTCTCGATTCTGCAGCCGCAGCTTGGCCAATCTCACCCACGAGTGATCGGCGCGACACTCGATCTCGTCCGGGTGCGACTGGCGCGCGAACCGCGCAGCGGTCTCGAACCGATCGCGAGGAACGCGCTGCAACAGCGCGAGGCCATCTATCAGCCGGGCGATTGGCGGATTGCGCAGGCGCAGAGCCTGCTGGCGGCGGTGTTGCTCGCCGAATCGCGAGAGGCCGAGGCCGAACCGTTGATGCTCGCCGCCGATCGCGTACTCAAGCCTGTGCCCGGCCGACAAGCCCGAGAGCGGGCCGCCAACCGCGACCGCCTTGTCGAGTTGTACACGCGACAAGAGAAGCCACAGCAGGCTGCTGCCTACCGCAATCCTAGTCGAGTCGGAGCGCAGTAACCGGATCGACGCGCGTCGCCCGGCGCGCGGGAATGACGCACGCGATCGCGGTCACGACAAACAGCACGAGCGCCGCGATCGCAATCGTGGCGATGTCGCGAACCGGCACCCCGAACAACAATGATTCGAGCAACTGGGCGAGCACCGCCGCGCCTATCGCGCCGGCCACGATGCCGAGCAGGCACGCGCTCATCTCCTGGCGCAGCACCAGCGCGAGCACACCCGCGGGTTGCGCGCCGAGCGCCATCCGCACGCCGAGTTCATGCGTGCGTTGCGACACGGAATACGCGGTGACGCCGAACACGCCGATCGCCGCCATCATGACCGCGAGCGCCGCAAACCCAAGCAGCAACACCATCGTCAGTCGCTCGTTGCCGATGCCGCCGTCGATGACCTGATTCATGGTTTGCACGTTGAACACCGGCAGGTTGGGATCGATCTCGTGGACGGCGGCCTCGATTGATCGACCGAGAGCGGCCACGTTGCTGTTGGCGCGGACTACGACCGCCCCGCCCGACTGGCTGACCTGGCGCACCGGCATGTAGATCTGCAGCGTGGAATCGCCCTGGAGTCCGGCCACCCGCACGTCGTTGACCACGCCGACGATCTGGCGCCACGGCGACTTGTCTTCCGGCCATCCCTGCTTCACCCGAGCGCCGATGGGGTCGTTGTCGCCGAAGAACCTGCGCGCGAACGTCTGGTTGACGACGATCACCGGTGGGCCGCCGGCGATGTCGCGATCGTCAAACGCGCGACCGCGCATCATCCGGATGCCCATGGTCTGGAAGTATCCCTGGGTGATTGGCGTCCACGCCGAGCTCGGCAACTGGCTGCGCTCGGGCACCGGCTGCCCCTCGATGATGAAGATCGAGTTCCAGTTCGAGCCGGCGATCGGAATGGAATAGGTGTACGCGGCGTTGGTGACGCCGGGCAGGACGCGAAGACGCTCCACCACCTGCTCGTAAAACGCCGCGCGCTTCGGCGGATCGTAGCGCCGCGGCAGGTTGACCTGCGCCGACATGATGTGTTCGTGATCGAAGCCGGTGTCGACGGCGGCGAGATTGTTCATGGTGCGTAGCATGAGTCCCGCGCCGGTGACGAGAATCAGGGCCAGCCCCACTTCGGCCAGCATGAGGGTGCGCCGTGTCGTGGCGCTGGTGTGTGCTGTGCCAGTGACGCGCGCGCTACGCAGCAGCGTCATCGATCGCCCGGTGGCGGCGTGGATCGCCGGCATCAACCCGAACAGGACTCCGGTCGCAATGGCCGCGGCGGCGGACCCGGCGAGTACGCGCCAGTCGATCGTGACGATGTGAATGCGCGGCTGATTCGGTGGCAGCAGCGCGAGGAAGGCCTCGAAACCGGCGTAGGCAAGGGCCACGCCCAGCGCGCCGCCGACCACCGCCAGCATTACGCTCTCGGTCAGCATCTGGCGCGCGATGCGCCACCGCGCCGCGCCGAGCGATCGACGCACCGCCATCTCCTGCGCGCGGCCAGCGGCGCGCGACAGCATCAGGTTGGCGAGGTTCACGCACGCGATCAGCAGCATGGCCAGCACTGCGCCTAGCAGGACGTAGAGCATCGGCCGCGCATCGCTGACGAGGACGTCGAACAACGGCCGCACCGTCGCGCCGTTGCCGCTGTTGGTGTTCGGGTATTCCTGTTCGAGCTGCCGGGCAATGGACACGATTTCCGCTCGCGCCGTGTCGACCGACACGCCCGGCTTCAAGCGGCCAATCGCCGCAAACCCGAAATGGTTGCCGCGGCCGTTGTACATCGCCAGCACCGGCCCCTCGAGGAACGTGCCGACGGGAAGCAGGATGTCTTCCTCGCGCGCGATCGTAAAGTCGCGCGGCAACACGCCGATCACCGTGGCCGGCGTTTCGTCGAGCATGATCTGCCGCCCGAGTGCCTCCGCTGTGCCACCCAGCTGTCGCTGCCAGAAGCCATGACTGACGATCGCGGTGCGCGCGACGCCGGGTTGATCGTCCGCGGGTGTGAAATCGCGGCCGTGCGCCGGCGTCACACCGAGCGTCGACAGCAACTCCCAGGTCACATGGCGGACGTTGAGGCGCCGCGGCTGCTCGATCCCGGTCAGATTGGCGGTGAGACCACGCCACGCCGCGAGCGATTCGAACGACGTCTGCCGCGTGCGCCAGTCCAGGTAGTTGGGCCAAGCGAGGCTCATGTCGCTGCCGTCCGGGCTGGTTTCACGCGAGAGCATCACGCGATCGGCGTCGTTGATCGGCAGCGGCCGCAGCAGGATGCCGTCGACGATCGAGTAGACGATGGTGGTGGCGGCAATGCCAAGCGCCAGCGTGACGATGGCCACGGCGGCGAAGCCCGGCGCGCGCCGCAATGCGCGCAGCGCATAGCGAAGATCCTGCAGCAGGCCCGTCATCAATCCTCCGGAACCGGCGCCGATCGCCGGTGGTTGTGTGTGCGGCCGCTCGATGCGGCCAAGGGTTCGTGCCAGCGAGTCCCAGTCCGGCACTTCCGCGAGCGCGCGTTGGCGCGCCTCGCTTTCGCTCGCGCCGCCGCCCCGCGCGCGCTCGAACGTCGCCTCGAGCTGGCCAGCGAGCTCGTCGACAATTTCGCTCTCGCGTTCCGCCGACACCTGCAGCGGCGGAAGGTGTTCGCGAACGTAACAACGCCAGTTGATCTGCATCTGTGACATCTGCGGCCCTGGTGTCTCTGCGCCTTCTGTGGCTACTCGGCCCGGAGCGCGCGCACCGGATCGAGCCGTGTCGCGCGCCGC
>JALDXK010000167.1:0-10691 GCA_032155105.1 Acidobacteriota bacterium | reverse complement strand
CCCCCCCCGCGCCCGCCGCCACCGCCGCCTCGGTAGCTGCCCGGACTGCTGCGCGTAGTGCCGCCGCCACCACGAGAGTAGGTGCCGTGGTCCTGCGTACGCGTGGTCCCCTCACGGCGCGCTGCTGAATCGCGATTGAGTTGATCAACGGTGCCGCGGTCGGTGGCCGCGGGCCGGTCAGTACCGGCCGATCGATCGGTTGGCGTCGGCCGCTCGCCGCTCGGCTGGCGATCCGTATCGGCCCAGTTGCCATTCTCGTGTTTCTGCCACGTGCCGTCCTGGCGCCGGTAGACGTTGCCATCGTTGCCGGCGTAGATGTTGCCGCCGTCGCCGGCGACGACGGTGCTTCCGCCAGGCCCGCGGCGCGACACGGCGGCGCCGTCGTCGGTCCTGACCGTGCGCGTGGTCGTGCCGGTCCGGTTATTGGTGTAGCGATTGGTCTGTGCCCAGTCGTCGCCGCGCTGCACGGAGGTTGATCCCCAGCTGCCGTAGACGTTCGAGCGCTGGCGCGTCTCGGCATAGGCGCCGGTGCGAGGGTTGTAGGCCTGTGCGGCGCCGCGCGATCCGTACGGTCCGTGCGCGGCGGCACCGCGCGCGTAGGTTCCGGTGCGAGGGTTGTAGCGCGCACCGACGCCGGCCCCACCGTACGGTCCATACACAGCGGCACCGCGACCGTACACGCCGGTGTACGGGTTGTACCAAGCCGAGTACCCGTAGGTGGGGAAGTGTGGATAGTAGTACGGATAAAAGCCGCCGTACCCGTAGTAGGGCGGGTAGTAATATCCCGAGCCCCATACCGCACAGCCCCAGGCGACCATGACGCCGGTGTACGCGGCGGCTGCCGCAAACGTCACCCACTCATCGTCATCGTCGTCGTCTTCGACGGTCACATACGTCACATGATGCGCCGGTGAACTGATGGGGATCTTGTAAATCTCCTGCGGCACGAACTGCGCGACTTCCCATGGCCCCGTCGCGGTCTTGCCGAGGAACCAGACGCCCTGGTAGCACATGTAATAGTCGTTGCCGACCTTGAAGACGTCCTTGTCGGTGTTCACCGCGCGTTGAATGGTGGTGGTTTCTACCGGCGCAAACTGCGGCTCGCCGTTGTACGCCACGTCCGGCCCTTTCAGTTCCTTCTTGTTGACGCGCGCGGTCTGCGGGATCTGGGCCAGCAGCACCGCCTCGGCGGCCTGGTCGCTGCCGGGCACCGACGCCAGCACGCGCGAACGCGGATGCTCGAGCGAGATCTGCTTGAAGTCGGGCGGGAGCGACAGCGACGCAAACGTCCACGGTCCGGTAAAGTCCGTCGCGGAAAACCAGCGCCCTGCGACCAGGTAGTACACCGTCCCGGTGCGGCCCATCCTGAACACGTCGCTCTCGGTGTTGCTGACCCACAGCAGGTTCGTGCCCTCGACGAGCAGGTAGTTCGGTTCGCCGGTGAGCAGAATAAGCTCGCCAGGTGTCTGGCTCACGAACACCTGCGGCGCGGTCTTGATGGTGGCGCCCGGCAACGCGGACTTGACGTCCTTGAAGTTATCGTCCGGCGGCAGCTTGCTGAAGCTTGGCGGCAACTTGCCGGCCGGCGACCAGGGCCCCTTGATATCCGATGCCTTCAGCCACGAGGTGTTGTTGCGCAGGTAATAGGTGGCGGTCGGCTCGTGCTGAAACAGATCCCAGTTGGTGTTGACCGCAAACTTCAAGTCGTTGTCCTTGATCGGACTCCAGATCGGCTCGCCGTCGAGATTCACCATCACCGCCGACGTCTTGCTGAAGAAGATCGCAGGCGGGTCGGCTTTGACGCCCTCGACGTTCTTGGGCATGATCTCGCTCGCGTCGACGCTGGCGAGCACGCGATCGAGCGCCAGGACGCGCTCATCAGGGCCCAACGCCTGGTCGAGTGCGCTGGTGACCTCGCGGAGTTGTTCTTTCGGCACCGTGGGGAAGTTCGATTCGGTGATCTTCATCGAACGGAAGCTGACGAGCCGTTCGGTCGTGGCCACGCTCGTGTCGGCCTCGAGCTTGATGGTGCCGAAGGCCGGCTTGGCGCCTTTTTTCTCGGTGTAGGCGACTGCGCTGAACGCCACCATGTGGCGGCGCTCGTCCCAATTCGCCACCTGCGGCTGATAGACGAGGAGATTGCCGCCGCTGGGGAGGTTGTACTGGCGCGGCCAGCCACCGTCGACCGGCGCGGTCACCGTGGTTGGAGCCGCCGCCGCGGCGGGCTTGCCCGTGGTCGGCGCGGCCTTCGCTGGCGGCTGCGTGGCCTGCGTGGGCTTGGTCGGCGCCTGCGCGAGCCCGATCACCGGGCCTGACGGCTGGAACATGCTCAGGATCGCGACAATCGCGATCGAAGGCCGCCTGCGTGTGATGTGCCGCATGATCGTTCAACCTTTCGAGTGAGGAGTGCCCGTTCCGGCGTCGAGGGAGCCGGCGAGCCAGTCGCGTGCGCGCGGCAGATCCGCGGCGATGAAATACTTCACGGGCGCGCGCCGCAGGTCGGCGAGCGCGAACATCAGGGCCTCGCTACGCCAGCGCTCGTCGCCGACAATCGCAATGCGCGTGATGGCGTCGCCGTGCTTCGCGTAGAAATGCAGCTTGCCGCCCCCGGCTTCCCAGCCTTCGAAGCGGTCGAGCACGCAGAGCAGCTTGATCGAGCCGGCATGGCCCACGGCCTTGGCTAGCTCGTCTTCGCAGCCGGCCGCATCGGCATTGCGCAGCCGGCCGCTCAGATCGAGCCGGTAGGTGTCGCCGCCGTCGTGTTTCAACGCGAATGGCATAAGCAGGCTTGCGCGGACGTGCCGTCCACGCTGAAAGCAATGCGTGCTAGGAGGAGAGAGCACGGTGCATGCCACAGGGGCCCGGCGCATCCGCCAGCAGGAACTTCCCGTTCTGCGCGGATTTGTGCGTGATTACTCGCCTGAGTGCTGTGGGAAGCAGACATCCAGCCGGAGGGCCTCCAGCCTGCTGGAGGCGGATATATCACGGCCCGTGTCAGCAGTCGGCGGCGGGGCTAGGGCCGCTGGCGAAGAACTCCACGCGCCCCGTGGTCAAGTGGTAGACGCCGCCGACCAGTTTCATCGCGCCCTCGGCCATGCGGGCCCGGCCTTCAGGCGTCTGCAGCAGCTGATCCATCGACCACCGCACGTTGGCTTCGACGGCGTCGTGGATCTGCTTGGCAGGCGCCAGCAGCGGATCGCGGTCGGGCAGGCCGGGAGTGATCCGATCGAGGACATCCGAGATGCGGCGCGCTGACTTGACGCCGTACCATTTCAGGGCGGTCGCGGCATGCACGGCGCCGCAGTCGCTGTGGCCGAGCACGACGACCAACGGCGTCTGCAGGTGCAAGGTGGCGTACTGCAAGGATCCCATGATCTCCGGCGAGATGATGTTGCCGGCGACGCGGATCACGAACAGCTCGCCGAACCCGGCGTCGAAGACGAGCTCGGGCGGCACGCGCGAATCGCTGCACCCGATGATGGTCGCGGAGGGCCGCTGTTCCTTGGCCAGCTCGGCGAGCACTTCCTTTTGGACGGTCGGGAAGCGCGCCGTGCCGCGGATGAAGCGCGCGTTGCCGTCGATCAGGCGGGTGAGGACTTCGTCGGCGTCAAGACGCCCGGGCATTGGATCGATCATGCGAGGTTCCTCGCGCGTCGCAACCGCGCCTCCGACACTTCACCCGACGAGGCGCCGAGGCCCTGGGAATCCGCGATGCGGGCCAGCGCGAGATCGGCGTCCAGGCGATAGAGCGGCTTGATGGTCTCGTCGAGGCGCGAACGCTCGGCGACGAGCGTCGCGTGGCGGTGCTCGGGCAAGGTGGCGATCAGGTTATCCAGCAGGGCGCGCAGGCGCCGCGCCACCTGGACGCTATTGGCGCCGAACGCGCGGATCTCGTTGCACGAGATGTTCACGAAGTCCTCCCAGTTCGGCGTCCGGTAAATCAAGCGATGCTCGCCGCGCTGATCGTCGAGCACCTCGCCGTGTAGGCGCCGGCGCCCGACGCCGCGCAACAACCGGTGGATCTGATCGAGCGCCAGCACCGCCGTGGTGGGATCGTTGATGGCCGGCGAGAGCGCCTTTAACGCGATGTCGGTGAGGATGCGAAACGCAAACAGCGGATCCTGTTCCATCGTGCGTTCGGGACCGAAGGCGAACGCCTTCTGGATGGTCACGTCGTCGATGGCGACCGCGCCGCCGTAGAGGGTCGCGATGGGTTCGTCGGCGGCCACGAAGTCGCCGACGTGCGGCACGCACTCGATCAACCCGTTCGAGTGCTGCGCCTTCTTGATGAGGGTGCTCCGATCGACGGCGAGCAGGATGCCCGAATGACCGGCGTGATACACCGAGCGCGTCTTCCCTGGGGGTACCGTGATAACACCTTGGACGTCCGGTGCGCTGGTGGCCAACTCCGGGTACATGACCCTGATCACCGTCATCCCATCGCCGCCGATGCGGGCGAGGATGCTGACCGGCCGCAGCAGCCGCGCGGCGTAGTCAATCAGGAACAGGAACATCACGATGCACGCGATGCCGAGCAGGGCCGTCAGCAACGCGACGATTTCGTAGACCGTCGTTTCGAGACGGTTCTGCGCCATCACCGAGAACACCAGGGTGAACACGAACAGGCCGACGCTGTACCTCACGACGTTGTCGCACAGCAACGTCGTGGCGATGATGCGGGGCGTGAGCTGGCCGCTCGCCACCTGGATGGCGACCAGCAGCGAGCCAAACGTGAACACCATGAACGACAGCGACAGCGTGATGACGGTGGAAAACAGCGACTGCGCGCCCGAGAGGCCCCACCCCGCGATGCGCCACCCGAGCCACGCGTCGGTCCAGCGGATCACGGGCCCGAGCACCAACACCATGAGGATGGCGACGAACGGCACCACCCACAAGGCGGATTTGAGGTAGCTCGCGGTGCGGAACAAGTGGTTCCATGCCACCCGCCGGCGAACCGCGGACTCGGCGCGCTGCAAATAGGTTGCGAGGCTGTCCACGAGCGCAGTAACTCAGCAACCCCGGTGCCAGCAGACGTTCCGCAACTTACAGGCAATTTCGCTCCGCGACCGGAGCACGACTCCAACGCTTCGGAGGCGTGTCCCGAGGTGATGAGTCATTCGCAGGGAGAGTCCGGCGTTTGCGGGTGGCACAGGCGTTGCGTCATCGCGTGCCCATGCGTCGAATGCACATCCTGGCGGCAGTTCTCGGCATGATTGTCGTTTCCGGCTGGCAGCCGTCCGCCCAAACGCGCGTGTTCTTCATGGCCTTGCCAAACGAGGCCTTGCCGACCGCTGTCGGAGGCAACGCGTTCATGGTGGCCGGCGGGTACTTCAACGGCGGTGCGTTCTTCTGGATGCCAACGTCAGGTGATCAGCGCATTGAGGGCCTGTCTGCGGCCGACATCAGCCGTGATGGAAGAACGATTGTTGGTGTCGCCTTGGATTCGCGCCGGCTCCAGAACGCGGCGATCTGGACCGCCGCCAACCCGCAATGGCGCGTACTGGGCAGCGTCAAACCCGCTGCCGCGCCATGCGACAGCCTCCTCAGCAACGCGCTCGCCGCGACCTCGGATGGCACCGTCGTTGTCGGCCTCGCCTGGGATGGCTGCAGCTACGCACGGGCGTTTCGATGGCAGGAATCGACCGGGATGGTGGACCTCGGAAGTATCAACGGGCGCTCGACCAGGGCCAACGGCGTCTCCGACGACGGCCGGGTCGTGGTCGGTTGGACCACTGACGTGACGGGCTTTCGTTCGGGCGCGAGGTGGGTCAATGGGCAGGAATCGCTCATTCCGGCCCCGCATGGTCTGCTCGGTGAAGCACACGCGGCCAACCGCGACGGCACAATCATCGTCGGTGATAACTGTGATCCAACGGTCCTCATCGTGAGTTCGCCGGCGTGGGTGTGGACGCCCGAAACCGGCGTGACGTGCTATCCGGTTCAGCACCCGAACTGGCTGCCGCGCGACAACAAGCCATACCGACCGTACATGTCTTCGTTGACCGACGACGGACGCGTGATTGGCGGGTCCTACTCGTTTGGCCTCGACAGCGAGGCGCTGTTGTGGCTCGATGGGCGCGCATACTTCCTGAAGGACTACCTCGCCGCGAACGGGTTACCGAACGCGTTCGATCGATGGATCAACACCGGCTTCATCACCGACGTGTCGCCCGACGGGCGGACCCTGGTCGGGTATGGTGCGGGCCCAACCAGCTTCCAGGGCTACATCGTGATCCTGCCCGGGGGCGCGAAATGATCCGCGCGCTGGCGATCGTGCTGCTTGCCGCGGCGACACCTACGCAAGCGCAGTCGCTCGAGGTGTCAGCGCTGTTTGGATATGCGAGTGCCGCCGCCATCGACACGACCGCCGAAGGCGTCGACGATCTCGAAATCAAGGATGGTTTCACCTGGGCCGGCAGCGTCACCTACTTCATGTCTGAGCATCTCGGGCTTGAAGGGTTGTTCGCGCAGCAGGCAACCGCGGTGCACATCACGTCGGCAGGCATTGCCGCGCCGTTGTTCGACATGAAACGGAGCCAGGTGCTTGGCAACGTGGTCTACCAGCCGCGCGCGAGAAGTGAGTCGATGCAGCCCTTTCTGTTCGGCGGCGCCGGCATCAGCGTGTTGACGGCCAGTGACCTTGATTCCGAGACGCACTTCGCGTGGACCGCGGGCGCGGGCGTGAAGTGGCTGCCGAACGCCGTGCTCGGCGGCCGCTTCCAGGCGCGCTACACGGGCACGCGAGTGAACGACGGCGGATCCACCGTCTGCGATCCCTTTGGCTTCTGCCAGGACGCGTTGTCGCAGTTCGAGTTCAGCGGCGGCGTGGTGCTGCGGTTCTAGTTAGTAGCTGTAGGCGATGAACGCCATGCCGTAGGCGAAGTTCTTCGTACGACTGAATGCCTGCTCGGCGGCGGCTTGCGGGTTTGCGAATGCGGTGACGAAACTCGCGCTGAAGTTGTTGTTGATCTTCCAGTCCACATAGACGTCGGCTTCGACCGCGATGTCCTTGCTGGCCACGCCGGGCCCAAAGGTCGATGGCTCGTCGGCGAGGAACTGGAAAAAGATGACGCCGCCGCTGACCCGGCTATGCGGTTCCACGTGCAGACGCGCCATGTGCGAGAGCAGGTTGCTGTTCGAGAGGAAGTACTCGCCGGCAATCTCGCCCTGCCACCACGTGCCCCAGTCGTAAAAGCCGGTCAACAGCGAATCGAACGCCTCGCTCTGGGCCGTGTCTGGGTCGTCGCCCGAAAACCGCGCGTAACGATAGGTGAGTGTCGGTGTCCACCACACGTTACTGAGCTCGTAGGCGGCCTGGAACGAGGTGGCATTGGCGCTGAGCAGGTCACCATTGCGCTCGCCGGCGTACTCCGCTTCGAAGGAGAGCGAGCGCAGGCCTGGAATCGGCGCCGTGTAGGCGCGAAGGTTGAACACATTCAGCCCGTCGCGTCCGGGCCGCATGGCGGGATTGGCCATGAACTTCAGGTAGGTGATGCCGAACGTCGAATGATCGGCCACGCCGAACTCGTAGTTGGCGCCCCAGAGACTCGTCTCGCTGTCGCTTTCCGGCAGTTCGTCGCGATCGAGATAGAAGACTTCGGCGCGGTGCGGCCCTGGGGTGACGCGGCCGATGGCGGCGAATTCAAACGCCTGGCGCGCATTGGTCCAGTAACCGCCGCGGCTGCCGCCTTCCGACCCGCCGTCGAAGAGAATCATGCCGTGGCCCAGGCGGTACCGCGCGCGGCCCAGGGTGAGGTCCACGACGTGCTCGCTCGATCCGATCGCCTTGCCGGAGCGCCAGCCGATCGACAGATCTTCGACCTTGAATGAGGAGATGTCCGGGCCAACGAGATCGGGCACCGACGCGAACGTGCGTTCGCCGACCGCGCTCACCGCGCCGTAGACCTGCGCCGACGACCCGAGCGTGTAGACACCAGACAGCTTCGGCTTGATCGAGCCTTCGAGCCACTGATCGCTCAGGTTCTCTTCGACGTTCTCCCTGGGATTCTGAAACAGCGAGTTGGCAAACCCGAAGGTCCCCGCCGTGGCGTCGAAGTTGAAGGTCCAGTCCATGCCTGCCGGTGCCGGCAGCCCGCTCGACCGCGGTTCCTGTGCCGATGCGTGGAGAGGCGCCAGTAACCAGGCGGCCATGAGACACGCTGCCAGACGCCGCCACACTGTCATGATTTCGCCATCACCTTGGATGGGGAGTGCTGAGCAGGCGGCGTGCCAAGAGACGCGCGCAGGCCGCATGGTAGAAGGTGAGATCCAAATTTGCGAAATCGTTCCGGATCTCCGGGAATCCGGAGTCACTCCGGTGAGTGGGAGTCCACCGAGGTGTCGAATCGAGCCACGAACGGCGGGGCCATGGTCACCACGCGCTGATACTAGGGCAAATCCGAGTCAGGCCCTTACTGGCACAGGTTGTGCTGAAGACCTGTGCACCATGATGAGTGAAGAAGTATCTCCGCGTTGGGAATCGATCTATGCCCGCCTCGATCGCGTGACATGCACGCTCGCGACCGGCGCCATAGGCCTTGGCCAGGACACGGTCGAGGGCCTGATTGGCGACGTGCTCCGCCAGGCCGGCGAGTTGCTCGAGGCGGATTACGTAACGCTCGAAAGCGTTTCAGGCGACGGCGAACCGGGACTTCGCCATGCGTGGGGGCGGCCGGGTGCGACCATCGGCGCCGAGCCGGCCCTCTCGATCCGCGTCGGCGGCGGCGGCCAGTTCGCTGCCGTCTTCACGGTTGGATTCCACGGCGGCGACGTCGCGTGGCCGGCGGGGATCAACGAGCGCCTGCGCGCCCTGGTCCACGTGATGGTGCTGCTAGTCGAGCGTGACGCGCAGGGCCGCGAGCCGCTGCCGCTGCCGCACATGGGATCGACGCCGGTGTGGACCCCGAAGGAAAGCTGGAACGCCGACGACTTCGAAAACATCATCGGCGACAGTCCGGCGCTGCGTTGCGCGCTGTCGCGCGTCGAGCAGGTGGCGCCGACCGACGCGTCGGTGATGCTGTTCGGCGAAACCGGCACCGGCAAGGAACTGTTCGCGCGGGCCATCCATACGCGCAGTGTGCGTTCCAGCAAGCCGTTCGTGCGCGTGAACTGCGCGGCACTGCCGTCGACGTTGATCGAGACCGAGTTGTTCGGCCACGTGCGCGGCGCGTTCACGGGCGCGGTGGGCATGCGCCAGGGCCGATTCGAGATCGCCGACGGCGGCACGCTGTTCCTCGACGAGATCGGCGACCTGCCGGCCGACGTGCAGGCGAAACTGCTGCGGGTGTTGCAGGAAGGTGAGTTCGAACGTGTGGGTTCGTCGCAGCCGCGCAAGGTCGACGTCCGCATCGTCGCTGCCACGCACCACGATCTCGACGCGGCGATGAAGGCCGGCCGGTTCCGCGCCGACCTCTACTATCGCCTCAACGTGTTTCCGATCGTGCTGCCGCCGTTGCGGGCGCGCACCGAAGATATTCCGCGCCTGGTGTGGTACTTCGTGAACCGGCGCCAGCGGGGGCTCAACCGTAAGTTCTCCAACATTCCCGTCTCGGTGTTCGCGGCGCTGCAGCAGCGGCCGTGGCCCGGCAACGTGCGTGAACTGCAGAACGTGATCGAGCGGGCGATGATTCACTCGAGCGGCGACACGCTGCTGCTCGACGAATCGCCGAGTACGCTGCCGTCGGCGGCCCGCGGCGCGCCGACGCTCGAAGAGGTGGAACGGCAGTATGTCGAGGACGCGCTGAATCGCTGCCGGTGGCGCATCAACGGCCGCGGCAACGCCGCCGAAACACTCGGCTTGCATCCGAACACGCTTCGCAACCGGATGAAGAAGTACGGCATCCAGCGGCCGCCGTCGGCCGCGGCATCGGATTCCGATCGACTCACCGCGTAGTGTGACTTCGGATCACCACGACGCGGCATGGTGACGAACCCCGGTGATCACCCGCGCGAATCAGGCGCATTTCTGGCCAGATCGCGCGGTACACCGATTGCTCAGTCGGACGTGTGCTGTGTCGGATTCAGATCCGCCGTGAGAACGGGCGTTCGGTCGTGCGCCTGGCTGGACACCTCACTGGCGCGCAGGTGCCAGACCTGCTAGCCGCCTGCGCGGGTGGCACCGAGCGTCCCCGGGTCGAGCTCGACGAACTGATGTCTGCCGACGTCGTCGGTCTCGATGCGCTGCTCCGCGTCGAGGAGCGCGGGGCGATGCTAGTTGGTCTCCTCGAGTACCTGCAGTTCGAACTCGAAGCGTTGAGGCGCAGGCGCCCTGACGGTCACGATCGCAGCCGCTGAGAGGGACGCCTTGACCATGACACCCACAGCCCGGGCGGGCACGACGGCATTTCTGGTGACGGCACTGCTCGCTGGTCTCGCGTGCGAGGACGCGGCGCCCGCCGCGCCGCCGGCGGCGCCCGACGTCTACGTGACGACCGTGATCCAGCGTGATGTTCCCGTGTACCTGGAGCTGGTTGGTCAAGCCTCGGGCTTCCAGGACACCGAGCTGCGCGCGCGCGTGGAAGGCTTCCTGAATTCGATGACCTTTCGCGAAGGCTCGTTCGTCAAGCGGGGCGATCACTTGTGGTGTTTGCTTTACACAGCGAATCTGGGAGGTGACTGGAGTTGCAGGTGGTTGCGGCGGATCTGCGCCTGGACGCCGAACCGAAGCGTGTGTCCGCCGAAGGTCCGGC
>JALDXK010000166.1:0-10984 GCA_032155105.1 Acidobacteriota bacterium | reverse complement strand
CCCGTATTTCGCTCGAGCGCGCGGACTGGTGTCGTCAACAAGGCGATGGCGACGAGGGCAGCGCACACCACTGGACCGTTCTTCAAAACGCCCACCCCGCGCCGACAAGTGTCCTGAAACTCCATCCGGAGATGTCCGGGAGCAGCCGAACCTTCTGTGCTCTGACGCCGGTCACGGCGTAGACGCGGCGGGTGATGCGCACCATCGCGTCGACGCCGCCGGTGAGCGCTTGAAAGCGATCAGCACGCTCCGATCCGCCGGAGGTCGCCAGATCGGACGGGGTGACGAGCACCAAGCCAGGTGCGTTCGAGAGGAACTCGCGTCGGACACGCGTGAACGCGACGCCGCCGAGATAGGTCATTCCCACGCGCGAGGACAGCGTGTGACGGAATCCCGCGAGCGTGCTGAGTGTCGTGGTGTCGTGGCGAAACGTCGATGAAATCGAGATGGTCCGGCCGTCGACGTTCAGAGGTGTCGTGCGCACGTCGTCGATCGTCCCAGCGTCGGACCATTCGGCGGCGAGCACAAGGTGAGTGAGCATCCGAACCGTGGCGCCAACCGACCAACCCATCGCTTCGCCGTCGAGTCGGTTCGGCACCTCATCTTCAGGAAACCGCTGCACGTCGTACTGCCCGGCGCCGCTCACCACAACCGTCTGCGCTACGGCTGGCCTCGTGGCGAGACTCAGGAGTGCCAACGCGATGAGCCTCGACCAGGCAGGCATGCCCACTTGTAGCACACGTCGAATGTGCTCAGCCGGCAGCCGGTACGCTCTCGACGGGCTGCAACGGTAACAACAGGGCCGCCACCGAGCGCGGCTGCAGATCGTACTCGAACCGCGGCACCGCCGGCGCCGTGTCCCAGCGATTGAAGTCGTCCGGTGACGGCAGGCCGGTGTCGAGCGTGCGGCGCCAGCGCTGCCCGCTCTCTGCCGGGGCCGGCGGCAGCTCAAAGGTCAGCGGCTCCCAATAGGCGTTGATCATCACGTGGAGCAGATAGCGCCCGTGCAGGCTCCGCACCGTGAACGCCAGCGAGTGCGAGGCGTCGCTCCAATCCGGTTGATGAAGACGCACACCGTGCCACTCGACGTCGGCGCGCCGCAGGAGTTGATTCAGGCTGAGCGCGTGCTCTGCGGTCACGATGTCACGTTGCTGCCGAAACCCGTTGAGCATCCTCACCAGGCGATGAATGTCGGCGTGCCGGTCCAGAAGCCCCCAGTCGAACCAGCTGATCTCGCTGTCCTGGCAATAGGCGTTGTTGTTGCCACGCTGGGTCCGGCGAACCTCGTCGCCCATGTACAGCATCGGTGTGCCGGCGGCCAGCAGCGTGAGCACCAAGAAGTTCTTCACCTGCCGGTTGCGCAACTCCTCGATCGCCGGATCGTCGGTTGGCCCTTCGACGCCGCAGTTCCAGCTCGCATTGTCGTCGGCGCCGTCCTGATTGTTCTCGCCGTTGGCTTCGTTGTGCTTGTGGTTGTACGAAACGAGATCGTTCAGCGTAAAGCCATCGTGACAGGTGACGAAGTTGATGCTGTGCTCCGCTTCGCGTTCCTTGTGACCGTAGATATCCGGGCTGCCCAAGAGACGGCTCGCGACGCGGGACACGACACCCTCATCGCCCTTGAGGAACGTGCGGACATCGTCGCGGAAGTGGCCGTTCCACTCCTGCCACGCGTCGCCCACAAAGCGGCCAACCTGATAGAGGCCGGCGGCGTCCCACGCCTCGGCGATCAGCTTCGTACCGGCGAGCAGCGGATCCGACTCGATGTCCCAGAGCACGGGCGCGTTCGCCAGCGGACGGCCGGCCTCGTCTCGCGACAGAATGGACGCAAGATCGAAGCGGAAGCCGTCGACGTGCATCTGGGTCACCCAGTAGCGCAGGCTGTCCTGGATCAACCGCCGCACAATGGGTTGATTCGCGTTCAGCGTGTTGCCGCAGCCGGTGTAATCGGCGTAACGGGATTTGTCCTTCTTCAGGATGTAGTAGAAGTCGTTGGCCAGCCCGCGGTAGCACAACGTCGGGCCGTCCGCGCCGCCTTCGGTGGTGTGATTGAAGACCACGTCGAGGATGACTTCGATGCCGGCCCGGTGCAGCGCCTTGACCATGTCGCGGAATTCGTCGAGCACGGCGAGCGGCTGCGGCCGCGAGCTGTACGCATGGTGCGGCGCGAAGAACGACACTGGCTGGTAGCCCCAGTAGTTCACGCGCCCAGGCGGTGCGTCCTGAGGATCGAACTGGAAGACCGGCAGCAACTCGACGGCGGTGACGCCCAGGTCCTTCAGGTAGGGAATCTTGTCGATAAGACCGGCGTAGGTGCCTCGCCTGCCGGGCGGTACGCCCGAACTCGGGTGGCGCGTGAAGCCCCGCACGTGAAGCTCGTAGATGACGGTCTCGGTGAAGGGCCGCTGAAGCGGCGTATCCCCTTCCCAGTCGTACGCGCCGGGATCCGCCACAACGCTCTTCATGGCCGTGCCCGCGTTGCCGCCGGGCTGCTTCGCGATCGCGCGATCGTACGCATCCGGAACGGAAACGGCCAAGCCGTACGGATCGAGAAGGACCTTCTCTCCGTCAAACCGACGCCCGCGCTCTGGCGCGAATGGTCCATGGGCGCGGTAGGCGTACACCTGGCCCGGCCCGATGTCCGGAACGAACACATGCCAATAGTGATAGGTCCGGTGCCGATGCGGATCGAGCCGGATGATCGCTGCCGGTTCCGCGGCTGTGCGATCAGCGAAGAGCAGCAGCTCCACCAGCGTGGCGTGCTTGGCAAACACGCTGAAGTTGACACCGCCGGGATCGACAGTGGCGCCGAGCGGCGCGCTCGTGCCTCGTCCGACACGTGACACGCCCATCGTCAATTACGCGCGGTCGGCCACGCCCGCCGTCACATGCCAGATATCGCGGCAGTAGTCCCGGATGGAGCGATCCGACGAGAAGCGGCCGACGCGGGCGGCGTTCAAAATCGACCGGCGAGTCCAGTCGTCCTGATCGCGGTACGCCAGGCTCACCTGCTGCTGGCAGTCCACGTAGCTCTGGTAATCGGCGAGCAGCATGTAGTCGTCGCGGGCCAGGAGCGACTCCACCAGCGGCCGAAACAGCTCGCGGTCGCCATTGGAGAAGAAGCCCGTGTCGATGAGATCGATGGCCTCGCGTAACTCGGGGTTGGCCTCGTAGACGCTGCGCGGGTGATAGCCCTGCGCCTTCCGGGCCTGCACCTCCGCGGCTGTCAGGCCGAACACGAAAAAATTCTCGTGGCCCACGGCGTCCCGGATCTCGACGTTGGCGCCATCCAGTGTGCCGATCGTCAACGCGCCGTTCATCGCAAACTTCATGTTGCCGGTGCCGGAGGCCTCCTTGCCCGCGGTCGAGATCTGCTCCGAGAGATCGGCGGCCGGATACACCCGCTGCCCGTGCGTGACGTTGAAGTCCGGGAAGAACACCACGGCAAGCCGATCCGAGACCTGCGGGTCATGGTTGACGATGGACGCGACCGAATTGATCAACTTGATGATCAGCTTGGCCATGCGATACCCGGGAGCAGCTTTGCCACCGAAGATCACTGTGCGTGGCGTCTCCGCGGCGTCTCGGCCGCTCTTCAGACGCATGTACAACGTGATCACGTACAGCACGTTGAGATGCTGTCGCTTGTACTCGTGCAGCCGCTTCACCTGGATGTCGAACAGCGAACGCGGATCGACGGCGACGCCGGCGTGCTGCTTGATGAGCGCAGCCAGGGTCTGCTTGTTGTCGGCTTTGATCGCCCGCCACTCCCGCTGAAAATCCGCGTCATCGGCGAGCGGCTCGATGCGCTCGATTTCGTGCTCCAGATTCGAGACCCACCGGTCGCCGATGTGCTTCGTGATGAGCGCGCTCAACTTCGGGTTGCTCAGCGCCATCCATCGCCGCGGGGTCACGCCGTTGGTGACGTTGAAGAACCGTTCCGGAGCCACCGTGTAAAAGTCGCGCAGCACGGTTTGCTTGAGCAGTTCGGTGTGGAGGGCCGCGACCCCGTTGATCGCGTGACTGCCGACCGAGGCCAGGTGAGCCATGCGCACGGCCTTGCCGCCCGCTTCGTCGATGATCGACAAACGGCCGATGAGCGGTTCCTCTCCCGGATACCGTCGCCGAAGATCGTCGAGAAACCGTCGGTTGATCTCGAAGATGATCTCCATGTGGCGTGGCAGCATCCTGGCGAACAGCGGGAGCGGCCACTTTTCGAGCGCTTCGGTGAGCAGGGTATGGTTGGTGTACGCGCAGGTGTGCTGCGTGATGGACCAGGCTTGATCCCAGTCCATGGCGTGCTCATCGACCAGCAGCCGCATCAATTCCGCGACGGCAATCGACGGATGCGTGTCGTTCAGCTGCGCCGCCCAACACTCGTGGAACTCGGTCAACGCCTTGCCGCGCAGCAGGTGCAGGCGGATCATGTCCTGCAGTGAGCACGAGACGAAGAAGTACTGCTGCTGCAAACGCAGTTGCTTGCCGGCCTCTGGCTCGTCGTTGGGATAGAGCACCTTGGTGATGGTCTCGGATTCGACCTTCTGGTCGACGGCGCCGTAGTAGTCGCCGACGTTGAAGGCGTCGAACTCGAAGGACTCCGCGGCTTCTGCTTTCCACAGCCGCAGCAGATTGCTGCTGGATACCCTGTAACCCGGCACCGGCGTGTCGTACGCGATGCCCTTCACCACCTTCTCCGGCAGCCAGCGGACCCGATGACGGCCCTGATCGTCGTACGTCTCGGTACGCCCGCCGAACATCACGTCGAAGCTGATTTCCGACCGACCGATCTCCCACGGGTTCCCGAAACGTAGCCACTTGTCGGTCATCTCGACCTGCCAGCCGTCACGAATGGCCTGATCGAAGATGCCGAACTCGTATCGGATGCCGTAACCGATCGCGGGGACCATCAACGTCGCGAGAGAATCGATGTAACAGGCGGCCAGGCGGCCGAGACCCCCATTGCCTAGCCCCGGCTCCTCTTCCTGGCCCATCAAGGAGTTCAGGTCCTGCCCCAGCTTCGCCACTGCCGCCTCGGTCTGCTGCCAGATTCCGAGGCTGATCAGGCTGTTACCCAGGTGGGGTCCGGTGAGAAATTCCGCGGACAGGTACGCGACTATTTTCGCGTCGGGCGTCGCCCCTGAAATTCCCTCGACCGTGCTGATGTACCGATCGAGCATGCGCTCGCGCACCGTGTAGGCCAACGCCATATACCAGTCGTTTCTCGTGGCATGCTGCGGCAGTTTGGCCTGAAGGTAGTGAAGATTCTCGAGCAAGGCCTTCGCGATCTCATCCGGTTCGATGCCGGTCTTCCCGCTTCTCCTTGTCATACGCCCCCCGCGAGAATTCGATGCCCCGCACCTTACCGCATGTTCGACGGCTGACCCGTCGCTGTGATCACACTGCTCCAGAGCGTGTCCTCCGGATCGATCTTCTTGCGCTCGGACACGGCCAGCGAGATCGGCACGTGCGTGAACTGGTGATTCCAGAAGCTCACGACGAGGTTCGTCCGTCCGCTGAGGCCGGCGTGGACCGCATGCTGCCCGAGCAGCAGGCAGAACGCCGAATCGTGCGCGGTCGCCGGCACGCTTCGAATGGTGTAGCTGGGATCGATGTACTTGAGGGTGATCTGGGTGCCGTTCTGCTTGAAGTAGTCGATGATCGCGTTACGCAGAAAGACGCCGATATCGCCGTAGCGGACGTTGCCAGACGCATCGCGTTCTCCGCTCGTCGCCAGCAGATCCTGACCGGCGCCTTCGGCGACTACGACGACCGCATGGCTTCGGCGTTCGAGCCGCTGCCGCAGGGCTGACAGGAACTTCTCGAGGGCGAACGGCACCTCGGGAACCAGGCAGAAGTTCACGTGGTTGTTGACGAGCGCCGAGTAGGCCGCGATGAATCCCGAATCGCGTCCCATGAGCTTGACGAGTCCAATCCCGTTGTGCGCGGCTTCTGCCTCGGCGTTGGCCGCCAGGGTCGCGCGCCCCGCCTCGGTGACGGCCGTCTCGAAGCCAAACGTTTTTTGCACGAACGACACGTCGTTGTCGATCGTCTTCGGCACACCGACGACACCAATCGTCAAGCCGCGCTCGGCCGCCACCTCGCCGATCCGTTGTGCGCCGCGCAGCGTGCCGTCGCCGCCGATGGCGAAGAGGATTCCGACTCCGAGCTCCTGCAGATAGTCGACCATGTCCTCGGGGTCCTGCGGACCTCGCGAGGAGCCGAGAATCGATCCGCCGCTCTCGTGGATCCGATGGACGGATTCGGGCGTCAGCTGGAGTGGCTCGTGCCCGATCCGGCGCACGAGACCTTCGTAGCCGAAGCGGAACCCGTGGATCGTGCTGACGCCGTAGTTGAGGCGGAGGCTCCTGACGATCGATCGGATCACATCGTTCAACCCGGGGCAGAGCCCGCCGCACGTCACGATGCCGCACGCCAGCTGTGCCGGATCGAAAAACAGCATCTGCCTCGGGCCGGCGGCCTCCATCGCGGGAGGCGGTGCACCGGTTCCGAGCCACGGCTTCATCCCGGCGACGGTGGAGTGATACAGGACCCGCTCGTCGTCGCCGGTGAACCTGACGCCCGACATCGGCGACCGGTAGCGGCACTCGCCGAGCCTCGCAACCGTGAAGTCGAGATCCCTCTCACGCATCGTGTGCGTGTCGGATGATTTGTGCGTGCGCGTCTCGTCCATGGACTCCGTCCATGGAGAGTGTAGGTCAGCTAGTTGACGGCGGATAGTGTCACCTTTCGTCCGCCGAAGAGCGTCCAGAAGTTGGCATCGCTGAAACGGCCGAGGGCCTCACCGTCACCCGTGAGGACGATTGTTCTCGTGTTGGTTCTCGAGATCCTGAGTTCCCGCGGCGGATCGCCCGGATTCAGGACGACGTTGCCGGTGATGCGGCAGTTGCTTCCCACGGCGACGAGGCTCCTGAGCTGCCCCGTCGGGTTGACCAGTCGCACTACTGATTCGGTCGGGTCGATCGGGGGACCTGGCGGCTTCTCTACCAGCATGTCCCAACCCATGTTGTGGACGGGAGCGTACACTCCAGCAGTGAACGAACGCTGCTCCGGCGACGTTCGCTTCACGGTGAACAGACCCCTGAGGAATTGTTGCAGCGGAAGGGCATCCGGTTTCTGATATCCGGGCGGATCCTCGTCGCCTTGCCTCCAGCTCGACGAAACCACGTTCGGGCAGTCGCCGCTCGTCCCGTCGGCCGGAATGACAACCTGACTGACCACGAAGTAGCCTGCGCCCACCGAAGTGCCTGGTGCGCAGTAGGACCTGGGGCACGCTTGCACAAGCACGAGAAAAGAGCCCGCAACCGGCGAGGACGGACGGGTCGCCACCCTTAGTACGGCCGAGGCCGTCGGGATCCGGATCGATGCGCCACCGCCATCCAGGGACAGCACGGATTCGGCGAACCGCGACACCGCTTCGCTGCCCTCGGCGAGAGCGGGGTGAGTCGACTCGCCAACCGAAATCTGGTTCGGAATCACGCTGAGATCGAACGGACTACCCTGGCACCCCACACAAGAGGCCGTGAGAAAAATCGTCCCGCTGACATTCATCGCTTGGATTTCCAGCGGCAGGTCCAACGTTCGCTCGCCGCCTCGTTGCGCGACGGTTGTCGTCATCGGCACCGTCGTTTGCCACGGATCCACCAGGAAAAAGGGGTGAGGATCGACGAGCGGATCGATGTTCGGCAGGCGCCCGACCAGGGAGGAAATCGCGACATACGGCGCGTTCAGTTCCTCCCGTGCCGTCCGACTCGCTGAGACAGAGCCGAATGCCGACGTTACGAGAACAGCCACCAGGGCCGCATGCCGAAGGTTGCGAGTCATACACGGTCTCCTCTCGCGAACGGCCCGTCCAGCACGTTGGTGCCCTACGCATCGGGCCACATCTCATACAACGACTCCGGACGCGAAACCGAACGCGGGGACTGAGATGGCACGGTTTCTGCTCGCCCTCGTTGGGAGAGATCCGTGCCGTGCCGCAAAAGCTGCTGTGCATCACTTTGCTGTTGCTTCCGGGAATCCTGGCGGACGCGCAAGGCAACGTCGTTGTCTGGACCAACCTCGTCAACGTGGCCGTAACCGGCGACGTACTTCAGAAGACCAATGGATGCGACGGCTGTGACGACGCTGGCGCGAGTTCCGAGCAGCAGCTCATCGAGGGCGATGGGTACGTCGAGTTCACTGTTGGTGAAGCGACGACGTTTTGGATGGCGGGTCTGAGCCACGGCAACACGGACACTACATTCACCGACATCGATTTCGGATTGCGGTTCAACGGCAGCGGTTGGGCGGATGTGCTGGAGGCCGGCATCTACCAGGGTGGCGACACACCCTACGCAGCGGGCGACGTGTTTCGGATCGCGGTTGTCGCTGGACGCGTTCGCTACTTCAAGAACGGCATGTTCCTTCGCGAGAGCGCGCAGACGCCGGCATATCCGCTGCTGCTCGACTCGTCGCTCGGGAGCATGGGGGCAACAATCCACAACGCGACGATCGGCGCGCTCGACCCACCGCCGCCACCACCACCGGGTGGAGGCTTCCTCGAGAAGGCCGGATCCGCCGCGGTGCGTGCGCGTTTCACGCGTGCTGAAATCGAAGCGTTTCTCCCGGCGAATGGGGCACGAGGACGGTTTTCATACCCGGCTCCATATTTCACGGATGCCATCCGGCTGACCAACGCCGAAGACTGTGAATTAGGCCAGGACTGTATCTGGCCGGTTGGTTATTCGTACTGGCGCAACACGAATGCTCATGCCGGTTGGCCCGTCATGCTGATCGTGCTTGGAATGGATCGCAACCGCGGCGGCGCGGGGCCGACACTGCTCTCGTATAACAAGAGCAGCGATGACGTGCAGAACGTTGGGCCGCTCTTTGCCGACGACAGCCCTTTCCGCTTCGCGACTGGCGAGGGATGGTACTTCAGCAGGACGCTGCCGACGATCCTCTACACGTATCTCGTTGGTGGCTCGCAGCTCCTGCGGTACGACGTCCTCGCCCGGCAGTTCGATCCTGTGCCGGCACTCGATCTGGCGCGGTGCCGGCAGCTAAGAGTCTGCCCTGCCGCCGCGGCATTCATCTTTCAGCCACACTCGAGCGATGACGATCTGGTGCACTCGGCCACGGTCCAGGACAGCAATTTCGAACGGCTCGGATGCGTCGTCTACCGCACCCGTGCTAGGCAGTTCAGGTTTGTCGCCACGCGGTCTGGCTACGGCTTCGATGAATGTCACGTCGACAAGTCAGGACGCTGGCTGATGTTTCTCGAAACCACTCTGCAGGGAGCCTTGAACAATCGCCTCATCGATCTCTCGAACGGCGGAGAAACGGTCATCGACGACGCGCAGGGCGCGCTCGGCCATCTGGATATGGGTTGGGGCTACGCGGTGGGCGCCGACAATTTCAATCCGTCGCCCAACGCGACCATCCTGGTGAAGTTCCCGGTCACCAGCACCGTGCGGCCTGTTGGTCCGGTGGTGCACGTCAACAAGCGCTGGGACATCGTGTCCGCCAATCACGTGACGCATGGCAACGCGGCGGCCGGACTGGCGCCGGAATCGCAGTACGCGTGCGGGAGCAACGCGAGCCGAGTGGCCGACATGGCCGACGAGATCGTCTGCTTCTCACTCGATCCACATCGAAACGCCGACCAGACGCTGGACGTGCTCGTCGTCGGCCAGGTGATGACGGACCTGGATGCGCTCGGTGGCAACGATGTGAACGGCGACGATTACCTGCAGCTGCCGAAGGGAAACCTGGATGTGACCGGTCGATACTTCATCTGGACGAGCAACATGGGGGGTGAACGGCTCGATGCGTTCATCGTGAAGATACCGGCCGGGTTCTTTGGCGCGGACACGACCAACGCATCGACATCGAAGAAGGGCCGTTGGCGCTGACGGAACTGCATGAGACTAGTCGTCGAATCGCTCAGGCGTAAGCGGAACAATCGTCATGGTAGCGGGATCGCCTGGGAGGCGACGTTGCGGACGTTGCACACGTCGCCTCCCGTGGAGCCGGTATGGCGTGCAGCTATTTCGCGTTCCGCACCCAGATGGCGTGAGCATCTGCCCGCTCCACGCCGTCGGCGCTCTTGTTGCTCATCGGCGCGATGGCTTCGAAGATTCCATTGCGGCCGCCCTCGGTAATCTTGAGCACGCCTACGCCGGGTGTGGCCCCCAAGCTGACATGCGGGTCGCCCGACAACGGGTTCGGCCCGCGGAACGAGAGGAACATGTGCGTACCCTCAGGCGACAGGACCAGGAGATCGGGCGTTGGGTCCGGAGAAAAATGTCCGCAATGCCCTGCCTTCTGGAGCATCTCCGGCGTGGGAACCACCCTCTCCTTGCCCGACAGGCTCAACCACGGCGCCAGATCGATCACGTTGACGACCGCGTCGGTCGCGGTGTCCACCACCCAAATGAGGTTGCGTCCACGATCCGCCACCCACAAGTACGAGTTGTGCTTGGTCAGCGCCGCCCCGTGGGAGTCGGCGCCTTCGACATCTTCACTGAACACCACTTTCGGCGACGGAGTGTTGACGCCATTAAGCTCTGAGTACAGGCCAGGGCCGAGCGGGAAGGCGTAGAGATCCGCCTCGTAAAGATTGGCCGCGGTGCCGCCGCCCGAATCGACGTACATCTTGTTTCCAACCTGGGCACCGAGGCAGCCGTTGGGATGAATCGTGCTCTTGTCGTACTCAGCCACGATGCGCATCGGGGTCGCCTTGGCGTCGATGACGAACAACCCTCCGCCGCGAAGGGTGACGAAATTCAACACGCCCGTGGACTCGATAATCGGGCAGATTGGCGCATTGTCCGGACGGATGTCGGCATGCTGGCACGGGACGCCGTTGGGAGTCGTGCAGGTAGCCAGGTCGATTCGTGCGGCGTGATCCAGGACGAACGTATTGGTGTTGTAGTCGGTGTTGATTCGCTCGTAGAGCTTGCCGTTCTGGTTGGCGACAGCC
>JALDXK010000165.1:0-10984 GCA_032155105.1 Acidobacteriota bacterium | reverse complement strand
CTTTCACTTGGCAGACCCGAGCACGAATCCAATCGAGCGCTCGATTGGATTGAAGAACCGCCCGAAGTTCGGTGACGTGGCGTTGGTCTGAACGTCGCGCTCAGCCGAGGCTCCGAAGATGTTGTACACCTTGATGCCGCCACGGAAGCGGTACTTCCAGACCTGCCATGGACGTGACAACGAGAAGTCGAGGGCGCGCACGTTCGGAAGCCGCCCCGACCGATTCCGCGGCCCGATGAAATCCTGGAACTCGTTCACCGCTGACCACGGGAATCCCGAACGAACTTCGAGCACCGGCGCGAAGTCCCACTGGCGCGGCAAGCCAATCGTCCCACGCACGATCAGGCGGTGCGGCACGTCGGTGGGAATCAGATTGTGCTCATTCGCGCGAATGATCGGGTTGCGAAGGTTGCCGTAGAACTGATCGTAGTTGTTCAGATCGGCAGTCCCGCGCGAATGCACGTACGACACCGTCAGGTCACGACGTTCGCTGCCGAGGTAGCGGCCCGTGAGTTCGAGTTCCCAGTAGCGCGACGCGCCCGAGCTCATCAGGCGGACCTGGCCGCTCGAGGGATCCGGCTCGAGGATGTACTCATGTGAGCCGCTGCGTCTGAGGTAGTTCATCTTGAACAGTGCCCGTCGGCCGAATCGCTGGTTCCACTCGACGTTCCCGGCGACGGCGTCAGGCGTTCGCAGATCTGGTGCTGGAACGTTCACGAGCGTGACGGGCGGAGCGAGCGGCGCACCGTCGGGGCCGAACCGTGTCACCACGCGTGATTCGAATTGCCCGAACGCGCCGACATTGAGCGGCGTCCGCTGCCGAAACCGGCCCACCCCGCCGCGGAGAATCGCGCGCCCCTCCGGCAACACCGCCACTGACACGCCGCCACGCGGCGACCAGTTCACGCGCTCGATCACATCCTCCTTATCCATGCGGAGCCCCAGCTCCAGCGTGATCCGGGGACCCAGGCGCCACCGATCCTGCGCGAAGACCGCGAGCTCGGCGGCCGTGACCGCCTGCGTCGCCGGCCCATTCGCGACCGTGCGTTCCGCAAGGGAGCCGTCGAGGCGTCGGATCTCGACGGACCGGCTGCCGCTCGTGCCGTTATAGAGAGAGTCCTGAAAATCGAAACCGAATTTGAAAAGATGGGATCCCCGCCACTTGTCGAGGCTCAGCGACAGCGCTTCAACCCACTGCACGCTTCTGACTTCCCGTTCCTGATCGTTGAAGAAACTCCCCTCCTGCGTCTCCGGTGCGTAGATCATCGGGTCGCGGCCATCGGTGTTCACATTGATTTCGAACCACCGGCCTGCCACGGTGCTTTCGAGCACGAGTGTCGGCGAGATCGCAAACCGATCCTGCACGCCCACCGACACGCCACTCTGGTTGAACTCCGGCGTGACCTGCGGCGGCCGGAAGGTATTCATCGTGAGATGCTCGATCTCCCTGGGAAAGGTCACGATCAGGGCGCCGAACGTGTGTCGAGGTGAGAGCACGCTGTCGACGCGCGTAAACGAATCGAAACTCGTCAGCCGTATCTCGGGTTCGTCCGCGAGGCTCTTCACCGGATCGTTGACGTAGCGGAACTGGACATCCTGCGAGAGGAACACCCGGTCTCGGCTGATTGGGCCGCGGACTGAGAACCGTGGCTCGAACCCCCGAATCCCACTCAACCCTTTTCGGAACCGCGGCACCAGGTTGCCTGGCTTGATCTCCCATTCGTTTGTTCCGCGCCTGGTGCGGATCTGCACGAGGCTCGTCGAAAATCGCCCATGCTCGGCGGCGAACGGATTGGTGAGCAGCTCGACCGACTCGACACTCTGGCCTGGCAGCTGCAGGTCGAAATCGCCGGTCGACGGATCGATCAGGCTGGCGCTGCTGACCTGGAGCGCTCCCTGGGTTGGTTGGCCGCCCTTGGCGCGGAGCCGTCCATCCGGGCCGCGCACGACGCCGGGCAACAGTGGCAGCAGGCTCTGGAAGTCATCGCCTTCGAGCGGCGCGATCTCGAGGACCGATCCTGACAGCATGTCGCTGGTGGAGACGGGCTGGATGCTTTGCGTGGGCGATGTCGGTGCCCGCACCTCCACACCTGGCGCGATGAAGCTCAATTGCAGGTCGACCAGCACTTGTGCCGTGTCACCCGCTCTCACGTCGAACGGCGCCGACGATGTGGGAACAAATCCCGGACGCGTCGCCTGCACGACATAGCGGCCAGGCGGCACGTCGGGAAATGTGACTTGTCCTGCGCCATCGCTGATGGTCTTCGCCAGCACGAGCTTGCTGTCGAGCGAGCGCAACTCCACGTCGACGCCACCCATGCGGATGGCGCCTTCGAGGACGGTGATCGTGGCCACCACGCGTCCAGGGGCGCCCGCAGGTTGCAACGGAGAATCGACTGGAGACCAGGGATGCGCGTGCGCGACCTGCACCGCCGTCACGAGGCTCACGACGAGCCAGAGGGCGCTGACCACAATCCTCATGCCCGTTGAGATTAGTGCCAAGCGCGGCCACCGCGTCAAGGGTCTGCCACAAGCCCTTTGGCCAGCACGCGGTGGACGAACGAAATGGCGATCGAGCCTTCACCCACTGCCGACGCCACGCGCTTGATGTTGCCGCACCGAACGTCCCCCACGGCAAACACGTTCGGAAGTGAGGTTTCGAGCAGATACGGTGCGCGCTGCAGCGGCCATTGGGCAGCTATCAGGTCTCCATTCGCCAGGTCAGGCCCAGTCTTGATGAAGCCTTTCTCGTCGAGAGTGACCCGGTTCTTCAGCCACGCTGTATTAGCGTCGGCGCCGGTCATCAGGAATACGTGCCTGATGTCGTGACTGCTGACGGCATCCGTGCCGTCGCGCCACTGCACGTGCTCCAGATGTCCATTTCCCTCAAGAGCCACGATCTCGGTTCTCGTTCTGAGCTGGATGGTCGGGGTCTCCTCGATGCGGCGGATCAAGTATCGCGACATGCTCTCCGAAAGGCTGTGGGATCGCACGAGCAGATGAACCCGTCTCGCCGTCTGTGCCAAGAAGACAGCGGCCTGACCGGCCGAGTTGGCCCCGCCAACGACGACGACCTCGTCGCCGTCGCAGAGCTGCGCTTCCATGAAGGTCGCCGTGTAGTAGACACCCGCACCTTCGAACTGCTCGAGGTTCGCGAGTGATGGCCTACGATATCGCGCGCCGGTGGCGATGATCACCGTGCGAGCCCGGATGGTCGCGCCGTCGTCCAGCCTCACTCCGCGAGGGTTTGGTTCGCACGACAGCTCCGCCGCCGTTTTCGCGATCATGACGTGGGCGCCAAACTTCTGCGCCTGGGCATAGGCCAGTCCGGCCAACTCCTGGCCCGAAATGCCTGTTGGAAACCCGAGGTAGTTCTCGATTCTCGAGCTCGAGCCGGCCTGGCCGCCCGGCGAACTGGCTTCGACGACCAGCGCATCGAGTCCTTCGGACGCCGCGTAGACCGCGGCCGCCAGGCCGGCCGGTCCGGCGCCGACGATCACGACATCGCGCAGGTGATCCTGGTCGATCCGTTCGTTGAAGCCGAGGCACCTGGCGACCTGCTGATTACTGGGGTTCTTCAGCACGGCTTCGCCGCGGCAGATCATGACTGGTAACTCCGCGCGGTCTACCTGAAAACGATCGAGTAAGTACTGCACGTCGGGATCACGGTCAAGATCGAGGTACTTGAAAGGGTGGCCATTGCGCGTGAGGAATTCCCTGACGCGGAGTGTCGCCGCGGAGCGAACCGAGCCGATGAGCAGCACGTCGCCAATCCCCTGCGCGACGAGCTCGGTCCGTCGATAGATGAACGCCTTCATCAGCACTTCGCTCAACTCGGCGTCAGTCTGAATAAGGCCGTGCATGTCGCTGCCTGTCAGCTGGACGACTTCACCCGACTGACGGACGCAGAGGCGCATCATCGCGGGGCGACCGAGGAGCATGCTGGACTCACCGGTGAATTTTCCCGGACCGTTGACGGCAATCACGAGGTCGCCCAAACTCGACGGGCGGACGATCTCAATCTCGCCGGCCTTCACGACAAAGAACGGCACGTCGGTCTGGCCCTCTTCGACGAGGACTTCCCCGCGCGTGATCGGACGAGTCACTCCGTGGGCGGCAAACCGCACGATCTGCGCAGACGTCAGCGTCGGAAACATGAGTGACGCATTCGCCGCGCTCGAGAGGAGCGTCATGTGAACCGCTTGACGAACTCGAGCGCCGTCTCGGCGACTCCCCGCCAGCCCGCGTCAATCGTGAGCGCGTGCCCGCGGCCCGACATCTTCACGATCTCGGTCACGCCCGGGTTGCGCTTCTGCTTTTTGTAGGCTGCGTTCGCGATCGCCCAGGGGACCGTCTGGTCCGAATCGGCCGAGACAATCAGCATCGGACCCCGGTCCGGGTTTGCCGAGTCAACCCTCGCCTCTGTCCACGGATTGAGGTTCGCGGACGCCGCCTGGAAGAGCGGCTCGCCGGCGCCGGCGACGGAGTAGCCGAGATAGAGCTCCTTGGCTTCGTCCTCGCCGACCGCGTTCGCGAAGCTGTAGCGGAACTGCTCGTAGCTGAGCGGGACCGCGCGGTTCCAGTTGGCAGGGTTGCGCAGGGCGACAGAGGCCGAGCGCAGTGCCGCGATCGGCAGCGGCAGCACGCCGCGGAACGGAGCAGGGCTGATCGCGACCGATGCGGCGGCGAGCCCGCGCCCCGCGAGGATCATGGTCAGCAGGCCCCCGAAGGAGTGACCGATGATCACGGGCTTCCGATCCAGACGGCGGATGATCGCCTCCTCGTAGTCGGCGATCTCGCGGATCCCCTTGCCCGCGAACGCCTCAGGGTGCTCTCTTGCCTCGGCGACCGTCTCCGGATCGTCGGGCCAGCCCGGTGTCAGCCCCACGTAGCCGGCTTCTTCGAACAGCGTCACCCAGCGGTCCCAGCTCGAAGGCAGCAGCCAGAGCCCGTGCACGAACACAATTGGTGTGGCGGTCGAGGCGTTCGCGCGCTCGACTTGGGCAGCCTCGTGCTTCGTGATGGTCACCTCGTTGGTCGCGGTAGTCATTTCCTTCTCCTTCTGCGAGCAATGACCGAGTGGCCTGTCCAGATGTGACATCTGGCGATTACAGCCTGACCATCGGCAAGGGCGTCAGCGGATGGCGTCGTAACCGATCGAGAGTCAAGGCGACGAGACGCCAATGAAATCCGGCATCCGGCCATGTTGCGTACAGGCGGGCAAGGAACGGACGCGACACGCCGAACCTCCTGAGTCCACGCGTCACGTCGATCCAGTCGGCTCGCCGGAATGCCTCGATGAGCGAGCCTGTATCCGTCGTCGACCGCGTGATCTTGTGGTGGTCCGCGATCATCCCTTCGATCTCGTCGGTCCAGTCCTCACGCGCGTGGGCCACCAGATAATTGTGTGCGAGCGCGATCGACGGCGCGATGTAGTCGAAAGTGCCGTTCGTCCAGATCCCGAGGTCGTGGAAGACCGCAGCGACGGCGATCTTCTCGAGCTGGCTTGGTCCCCCGATCGCGACGCACAGATTCACGATCCGATACACGTGGTGCCGATAGGCGACGAAATCGTTCCCTAACGCCGTCGCGTGGTCGTTGAGAACGTCGTCGATCGTCGGGATGCAGGTCAGCAGAGCGCCGTCGGCTTCGGTCGGTATAGGCATGTGCCTGGTCCCGTTAATCCTTACGCGACCTTCCGTTGGCCTTGCTGAATGAACGCGAGCAGGTCGCGGTTGACAACGTCGGGGTGCGTGGCGATGAGGCCGTGCGACAGGCCCGGATAGTAGATTTCCGTCGCCCCGTTGATCAGCTGTGCTGACTTCTTCGCCGAATTCTTGACGGGCACGATCTGGTCGTCCTCACCGTGCATGACCAAGGTCGGGATATCGAACTTCTTTAGATCTTCGGTGAAGTCGGTTTCAGAAAAGGCCCTGATGCTGTCGTACGAGTTCTTGAGCCCCGCCTGCATGCTCCAGAGCCAGAACTGATCGAGCGTGCCTTGCGACACCTGCGCGCCAGCTCGGTTGGCGCCAAAGAACTGGGGAGCGAAGTCCTTGTACGCCTGCGAGCGGTCCCTGGCCACGGCGCTCCGCAGGCTGTCGAAGACGTCGATGGGGAGTCCTTCCGGGTTGGCCGCGGACTGCAACATGATCGGCGGCACGGCGGCGATGAGGACCGCCTTGACCACGCGCTTCGTGCCGTACCGTCCGATATAGCGCGCGACTTCTCCGCCGCCAGTCGAGTGGCCCACCATGGTGATGTCCTTGAGATCCAAGGCCTCGACGACAGCTGCGAGATCGTCGGCATACCCATCCATGTCGTTTCCGGACCAGGCCTGGCTGGATCGGCCATGGCCACGACGATCGTGCGCCACGACTCGGAAGCCGTGCTGTGCGAGGAACAACATTGGGCCGTCCCACATGTCGGAGTTCAACGGCCATCCGTGCGAGAAGGTAACGACCGGACCCTTGCCCCAGTCCTTGTAATAGATTGTCGTGCCGTCCTTCGTTGTGATTGTGCTCATGTGCGTGTCTCCCTTCACGTGACTGGGCGCTCAGTGCGCCGTTCGCATGTATTTCTGAAGACCGGGCATCACGTCTGGATGTGACAAGCGTCGCGCGGAGGACTTCGTTGTCACACATCGCGGCCGCGTCCTGTCATACGGTGCGTGGGCGCACTCCGAAACATTCTGGTGAGTCCATTCGGAAACTGAGGCCATCGTCATTATCGAGTGCCAGAGAGAGAGGACAGTCACCATGAGCACGATACTGAAATCCGCACGCGGTCAGCAGGACGATACAAACACCAGCGTGGATAACAACTCACACTCCCGTAGACCGGGCCTCGACGAATTGGTTCCGTCGCGCTACGCGCTGAAGGTCGGCGCGATTGACGTGATGGTGGTCAGCGATGGGGTGCTCTCGCTGCCAGGCGAGATGTTGGGCCACAACGCCGACCCGGCCGTCCGGGGAGCCTGGCTGAAGGACATGTTCCTGCCGCCGGACGAGCTCGAGTGGGCGCTCAACGTGGTCGTGGTGCGCAGCGGGGGCCGAACCATTCTCATCGACGCTGGGCTAGGGGCGGACCCGGACTTGAACTTGCCGCGGGCCGGACGGCTGATCTCGCGATTGGAGGCCGCAGGCGTCGACCTCTCATCCGTGACAGACGTGGTGCTCACCCACTTGCACATGGACCACTGTGGCGGGCTGCTCGTCGATGGAGTGAGGGAGCGGCTGCGTCCCGACCTGCGGGTCCATCTGGCGGCGGCCGAGGCCGAGTTCTGGGCGTCGCCCGATTTCTCCCGCGTCTCCATGCCGCCGGGGTTCCCGGATGCGCTGCGGCGGGCGGCCAAGCGGTTCTTGAACGAGTACGACAGTCAGGTGCGGCCGTTCGAGACGGAGTACGAGGTGGCGCCGGGGGTGCTTATCCAGCGCACCGGCGGCCACACCCCAGGGCACAGCGTGGTTCGTCTGGCGTCCGGCGGCGACCGATTGACGTTCGCCGGCGACGCCGTGTTCCAGGTCGGGTTCGAACACCCCGACTGGTACAACGGCTTCGAACACGACCCCGAGGAGGCTGCCCGCGTGCGCGTCGGCCTTTTGCGTGAGCTGGCAGCGAACCGCGAGTCGCTGGTGGCCACTCACCTGTCGTTCCCATCCGTCTGCCATGTGGCGGTCGACGGCGACGTCTTTCGTTGGGTACCGGGCCCCTGGGAGTACTGACCGCTTGTTAGGGCCGAGCCAGGTCGCCGCACCAGACCGGTAGCTGACATGATCACCGACGGCGTTTCCCGGACATGGGCCATCGTGACGCAGCGCGGCGTCATTCTGGTCGATGTCCCGGAGCCGCTCCAGCGCCCACAACGTCTTCATGCGAAACTGGAGGCACTGCGAAACGGCGACAAGTGGAACGACAGCCGATGATCTGGTTCCAATTCGCCGCAATCGCGCTCGTCATTGTTCTCGCCGGCGTGCGTCTGGCCCGATACGGTGACATGCTCGGAGAAAAGACGGGGCTGGGTCGCAGCTGGATCGGCGTCGTACTGCTCGCCGCGACGACGAGCCTTCCGGAGCTGTTCAGCGGATTCGGCGCCACGGCACTCGCCGCCTTGCCGGACATTGCGTTAGGCGATGTACTGGGCAGCTGCATGTTCAACCTCCTCATCCTGTCGTTCATGGATGCCGTTCAGCCGGAACCCATCAGCACGCGGGCCCACCAGGGGCACGCATTGTCCATCGGCTTCGGACTGCTGCTGATCGGTGTCGCCGGCGTCGGACTGATTGCAGATCACCGCCTGCCGGCCCTTGGATGGGTTGGCCTCAATTCTCTCGTGCTGATCGCTCTCTACTTCGTGGCGATGCGCGTGATCTTCGGATACGAACAGCAACGGCGATCGCGAGAGACACAGGAAGTCGCAGAGAAGCTGCAATACGGGGAGATCACGCTGCGGTCGGCAGTCCTGCACTACAGCGTGGCTGCGATGGCGGTCGTCGCCGCTGCGCTGTGGCTCCCGCAACTTGGAGCGGAGCTGGCTCGGCAGACCGGTCTCGGGGAAGCATTCGTCGGGAGTCTCTTCATCGCGATCACCACGTCGCTGCCGGAGGTTGTGGTATCGCTGACGGCGGTCCGCATTGGCGCACTCGATATGGGGATCGGCAACGTCTTGGGCAGTAACCTCTTCAACCTGCTGATTCTTGGCCTGGACGACGTCTTCTACCGCCAAGGGCCGCTGTTGGCCGATGCCGGCACGAGCCACAGCATCTCGATTGTGGCGATCGTCATGATGAACGCGCTCTTTCTGATCGGATTGACGTACAAGGTGATGACCAAGCGCTTCGTGGTGGCGTGGGATTCGGGGGCCATCGCGGCTGTCTACGTGGTGGCCGTGGCGTTGTCGTATCTACTGACGCGGTGACACGCGGGACCCAGGCCCATGGCGCTTCCCTTCGAGAATCGCCGTCAGAACTTGTAGCTCACCTGTGCGGAGAAATAGGTCAGATCTCGTGCTGCTCTACCAGCGATTGACCGGTTACACCGGCAGGTTGTGACGGCGCCGCGAATGTCACAGAACCGCGGCGGCTGCGGTCTGTAGCCGGTATGACCACCTACATCCTGTTCGCAACCTTCGTCGCCGCCTTGGGAAGCGCGCATACCGCCTTCGGACTTCGGGTCGTCTTCGCCGCGCTGCTGCCGGCGGTGTTCGCGGCCGTCGCACTGCTCTACGCGAGAAGCCAGCTGTCGATCGTCGCGCTCGTGTTCTTCGTGAGCGCCATCTTCCTGGCGGCCGCAACCCTGGAGTCGACAGCCGCGCAGAGCAACGCGCCGATCACTCATCGCGCCAGGACGGTTGCTGCCGAATCGACAGGACAACGGGCGGCCCGAGAGACGCTGTTCCATGCACTCGGGTGTATCGGCTGTCATCGCCAGGACGCAACGGGGATCGGCCCGGTCCTTGTGGGCCTGTTCGACAGGCCGGTGACGGACGCGAGCTGTGGCGCGCTGACGGTAGATGAGGAGTACCTGCGCGAGGCGATTCTCAATCCCTCGGCCACGGTGGCCGCGGGGTTCCCACCCGTCATGCCTTCGTTTGCGGGCAAGGTGACAGAACAGGAACTGCAGGCGCTCACCGCGTACGTGACATCGTTGAGCTTGCGTGTTCAGTAACAACGCTGATTTGATCGTGACGAATGGAGCATCATCATGAGCGTGCCTACACCATCGACGTCGGCGCCCAGTCTCGTTGCGGGCGCGCATGACGCGATATCGCCAGTCGCGTTAGCCGCCAGACGCAAGGCCTTTCGCGCACTCCATGAGCGTGGATGTTTCGTGATTCCGAATCCGTGGGATGTGGGCTCCGCGCGGTACCTGCAACATCTGGGATTCGCCGCCCTCGCGACGACCAGCGCCGGCTTTGCGTTCTCGCAGGGGCTGCCCGACTCGGGCGACGATTCCGTCATCAGTCGCGATCGCAGCCTTGGCTACATCGCCAGCATCACGGCCGCAGTCGATCTTCCCGTCAGCGCGGACTTCATGTCCGGCTATGGACGAGAGCCAGAGGACGTGGCCGACAGCGTGGCACGGTGCGTCGCGACGGGCGTTGCCGGCCTGTCGATAGAGGACTCCACGGGTGATTCGTCCTCGCCCCTCTATCACTTGCCGATCGCGATTGCACGCGTCCGCGCCGCGCGGCAGGCGATCGATCGATCGGGCGAAGACGTGCTGCTGACCGCGCGAGCCGAGTGTTACCACGTCGGCCATCCCGATCCGTTGCGCGAGTCAGTGCGACGTCTGCAGGCGTACGCTGCGGCGGGAGCGGACGTGCTCTTCGCCCCGGGCCCGCAGGACCCCGCGGACATCAAGGCGCTTGTCGAGGCCGTTGCGCCAAAGCCGCTCAATCTCCTCGTGGTGCGAGACATTGGGCTGAGTGTCGAAGAGATCGGCGCCCTGGGAGTGCGACGCATCAGCATCGGCGGCGCGCTGGCGCTGGCGGCGTGGACCGGCTTCATTCACGCCGCACAGGCGCTGAAGTCGACGGGGAGCTTCGCTGGACTGGCGACCCTGGTGCCGTACGCCGAGATCAACGGCCTTTTTGCGAGGGATCTCCCTAGATGAGCGATCTCTGGCAGGAATTCGGCTGGGGAGAAGCCGATGAGCCTGGCCCGCAGACCGAAAGTGCGATCGAGCGAGGGTTTCGCCTTGCGGAACCCGTCGACGATGAGTGGGGCCACTCGGAGAGTCTCGATCCGGACAACGTTGGCGACATCGCCGACGAAGGGCCTGGCCACCGCGGGTAGTGATACGAAGGTATCGTCGATACTTCCGTCTGATAGATCCAGCGCGTTCGTTCTGGTGTCATGGATTCGAGGAAGCCATGACACCTACTGATGCTGTTCCATCTTTCACGACCTGCGCTGACGACGGCCTCTCGGCGTTCCTGGGCGTGCGTCGTCGTCTCTTCGCCATTGCGTACCGGATGCTGCGC
>JALDXK010000164.1:0-11108 GCA_032155105.1 Acidobacteriota bacterium | reverse complement strand
GCGCTTTGGTGCGCGCGCCCTGGCTCTTGTTGCCGTGAATGACCGCCGAATTGATGCCGGCACGTTCGAGATACTGCCCCACCCGGTTCGATCCGTGCTTCGTCTTGCAGAACACCAGCGCCTGCGCGCCCGGCGACTCCTTGAGCACGTGGGTCAGCAGATCGCCCTTGCGCTGCTCGGTGACCGGATGCACGCGATGCGTCACCGTCGCGGCCATGACCTGGCCTTCCGACACGTCGACACGCTGCGGATCGCGCGTGAAGTCAGCGGACAACTTGACGACTTCCGGCGAGATCGTCGCCGAAAACAGCAGCGTCTGTCGCTCGCGCGGCAACACCTTGAGGATGCGGCGCAGCGGCGGCAGGAAGCCCATGTCGAGCATGCGGTCGGCTTCGTCGAGCGTCAGGATCTGCACGGCGGAGAGGTCCACGGTGCGCTGTTCCATGTGATCGAGCAACCGCCCGGGGGTGGCGACGATGATGTCGGTGCCCCGGAGCAGTTCCTTCTTCTGCGGCACGATCGAGACGCCGCCGAAAATTGCCGTGACGCGCAGGTTCGCGGGCACGCCATACGTGGATAGTGACTTGTGGACTTGCAGCGCAAGCTCGCGGGTCGGTACGAGTACCAGACCGCGCGGCTTACGCATCCCGGCCGCGGCACCGCCGCGGACGAGCAGTCGATCGATCATCGGCAGGCCAAACGCCGCGGTCTTGCCGGTGCCGGTCTGCGCGCGCGCGAGCAGATCCTTGCCGGTGAGGACGATCGGAATGGACTTGAGCTGCACCGGCGTGGGCGTGGTGTAACCCAGGCGGGCGAGCGGATTGGATAGCGTGGGCGAGAGGCCCAGAGAAGCGAACGGCATGTACAGACGACTCCCAGCAAATTGCCTGGAGCGTTCCCGCACACATCAGGCCGACGTCCGCCTTCGCTAAAGCTACGGCGAGACAAGATTTACGACGAACATCACGCCGAACAACGGCGCGTGTGGATCTGAGCTAACGGATACCGGACGGTGGCAGGATTCCAGCGGGAAATCGAGGACCGAGCGCAGACGACTTGGTCATTCTACTCTGGATCGGCCTCGAATCCCTAATTCGCGTTAGTTTCCGCCAGGGCGCTTCCCCCACGAGGGTGGCGCAGGCTCGGTGGTGCGGCGATCGATCGGCTTCTCTTTCAGCAGGCGCAAGGCCTCGTCCACGGCTCGCTCGAGTTGCGGATCACGTCCGGCGATCACGTCCTTCGGCCAGTTCTCGACGTCGATGTCGGGGGCGGTACCTTCGTTCTCGACCGCCCACTTCCCTTCCTTCGTGAAGAAGCCGCCGCGCGGCGCGATCATCGAGCCGCCGTCAATGAACTGCGGGGTGTCGGCGGTGTGCACGAGACCGCCCCAGGTGCGCTTGCCGACCAGCGGACCGATCTTGCGATAACGGAACATCCACGGCATCAGGTCGCCGCCCGAACCCGCCATCTCGTTGATGATCATCACCTTCGGCCCCCAGATGCCGGCTGAGGGGCTCGTGAACGGGCGCCGGTCGCCGGCCACGTTGTTGAAGTAGCCGTCGAAGTCGCGCTGCAGCACGTCGATGATGTAGTCGGCAGCCGATCCGCCGCCGTTGTAACGTTCGTCGATCACCGCACCCTGCTTGTCCTGCTGCGCAAAGTAGTAGCGATTGAAGCTTTCAAAACCGCCCTGCCCGGTGTTGGGCACGTACACGTAGGCGAGTTGACCATTCGATCGCTGGTCCACGTAGCGGCGGTTCTCTTCCACCCACGCGCGCGTGCGCAGGTTTTGATCGTTCGCCACCGGCACGACGGTCACCTGCCGTGCGCCCTGCATGTCGGGACGGTTGTTGACGGTCAGCACCGTCTGCCGGTTCGCGGTGCCGTCGAGCAGCCGGTAGATCGAATCCGGCGCCGCGAGGGTGACGCCGTCGATCGCCAGGATGAAATCACCCGCCGACACGTTGAGGCCGGGACCCGCGAGCGGCGCCCGCAGATCCGGATTCCAGCTCTCGCCGTCGTAGACCTTCGCGATCTTGTAACGACTGCCTTCGATGGTGAAGTCGGCGCCGAGCAGGCCGCCGGGATTTGACGGCACCTCGGGCATCGCGCCCCCACGCACGTACGAGTGTCCGACCGCGATCTCGGCGCCCATGTTGTCGAGCAGGTAATTGAGGTCGGCGCGGTGCGCGACGTGCGGCAGCATGGCGCCATACATTTCCTTCATGCGCGGCCAGTTCGTGCCATGCATGTTCGGCACGTAAAGATAGTCGCGCTGCAGGCGCCAGCCTTCGTTGAAGATCTGCGTGAACTCGGCCCGTGGATCCAGGCGCATCCGCAGCGTGACGTCGAGGCGCCCGGCGGTGGCGGCAGGCACACCCTTGTCGGCATCGACCAGGAACAACTGCGGCCGCGCCGGCGTGGCGTTGGGGTTGCCCGGCGCCTGCGGCGGCGCCGTGCGATACACCAGCTTCTTGCCGTCCGCGCTCACCGCGTATTCGGCGACCGTGGTCTGGAACTGCTCGGCCCGGCGCTCGGTCAGGCGGAAGCGGTGGAGGATGTTGCCGCGCGAACCGGCGGCGCCGGGCGTCTCGAGGAAGAACACCGTGCCCGCTGCGCCAGCCTTGAGCTGATGGTAGCCGCGCGACGGCACGCCGGTGACCGGCAGGATGCGTTGCTGCAGCCGATCGAAATCGATCGTCACCACCGGCGCCGGCTTGGAGGCAGAGCGATCCGCCTTCTCCGCGGCATCATCTGCTGGCCGCGCGCTGCTCACGCCCGGATCTTCGTCGCTCTCCGGCAGCAGCGGGCTCGCATCGGTGTTCTTCAACACCGCCAGATACAACGCAAACGTCTCCTCGCGCCCGTACGAGGTCATGTCGAGCCACTGCGACGCAAGGCCGAAGTCGGTGGACGCCAGGAACCACAGGTACTTTCCGCTCGCGTCCCACACCGGGAACATCGCGTCGGCGAGGCCATCGGTGATCTGCTTCTTCTCGCCGGTCTCGACGTTGGCCACGACAATGGCGCGATACAGCGTGTTGAGGCGCGATGCGAACGCCACCCATTTCGAATCCGGGCTCCACGACGGCGCCAGCGTGCGCTGCGGCACCATCCACGGGTCGTTGCCCAGCGTCTTGGCCTGGCCCGTCGCGATGTCCATCACCCACACGTTGAGGTTGGTGTCGGTATAGAGCAGCTTCTTCGAGTCCGGCGACCAGGCCGGCGTGTAATAGAACGCCGACTTCTGGAACGCGATTTCGCGCGGTGTGCCGACGCCGTCCTGCGATTCGATGACCAGTTTGTATTCGCCCGATTTGTCGCTGAAGTACGAGATCCACTTGCCGTCGGGCGACCACGCCGGCTGCCGTTCGGCGGAGCCGCTCGAGTTGGTAATGTTGCGGACGTCACCCTTCTCCTCAGGAACGGTGAAAATCTCGCCACGCGCTTCCGCCAGCACGCGCTTGCCCGTCGGCGACAGGCTGATGTTGCTCATTCGCGTGGTCACGTCTTCGAATCGCGGCATCATCCACGGGAAGTCGCCGGCCGCAGTGATCGTCAGTTGCTCGGCCTTGTTCGTCTTCGGATCGAGCACGTGCACGTACCCCGACTGCTCGAACACCACCGCGCCGCCGCCGGCGTCGAGCGCCTTGACGTCGTAGTCGATGAACTTGGTGCGCTGCGTCAGCGCCTTGGTGGTGGTGTCGTACGACCACACGTTCGCGATGCCGTCGCGATCGGAGATGAAATACACCGTGTCGCCCAGCCACGCCGGATCGACGTCTTTCGAATCGGTCCACGGCGGCGAGACGAGGTCGAACGACTTCAGATCGACGATCCACACCGGGCGATTCTGCCCACCGCGATAGTTGCGGCGCTCCTCGTCCCACGACGAGTTCATGCGATAGGCGATGCGGCGGCCGTCAGGAGAAATCTTGCCCTGGTACCCCCGCGGCAGCGCCATCGGTTCGGCGATGCCACCCTTCGCCGGCACCATCCAGAAGCGTGCGGTCGCATTCGGCGCGCCCGTCTGCCGCCCGGACGTGAACATGATCCTCGTGCCGTCGGGTGTCCATCCCTGCACGATGTCGGCGCCCGGATGCCACGTCAGCCGCACCGGCTCGCCGCCTCTCGTCGGCACGGTGTAGACGTCGGTGTTGCCGGCGTAATCCGCGCTGAACGCGACGGTCGTCCCGTCCGGCGACATCTTCGGGTTGCTCGACTGGCCTTGGAAGCTGGTCAGCCGTCGCGCATCGCCGCCCTTGCGATCGACGATCCAGATGTTGTTCGCATACGCGAACGCGACGTGCGTCGCGCTGATCGAGGGGGTGCGCAACAAGCGCGTCGGCCCGCTGTTGGCGGCGAGCTCAACCGGGGCGGGAACGGCGAGCGTCGTCAGCAGGGCGAATGCAATCAACAGCCTCATGAGTCCTCCAATCGTGGGATGAATTGTAATGCCGGAGGGTCGAAGACTGTCGGCGGGACGATCTAAGATGCCCCGCATGCGCATGCTCGTCATCGGCGGCACGCAGTTCATGGGTCGGGAGATTGTGCAGCGCCTCGTGGCGCGCGGTCACGACGTCTCCATCCTCCATCGGCGAGACCGTCACGACCTCGGTCCGGAGGTCCGCAACCTTCAGGCGGACCGCGCCGACCTGGCGGGCGTTTCCGCCCTCGTGGCGCAGGGGCGGTTCGAAGCGGTGTTCGACCTGGCGTATGACTGGCAGAAGGGCACGACGGCCGATCAGGTGGAAGCGGCCGCGCGCAGTGGCGGCAACCAGCTGCAGCGCTATGTCTTCATGTCGAGCATCGCCGCCTATGGCCCCGGGCTCGATCATCGTGAGAGCGACCCGCTGGAGCCCGACGATGTGCCGAACCCATACGTGCAGCACAAGGCGACGGCGGAACGAATGTTGTTCCGGCTGCACGCGGCGTCAGGTTTTCCGGTGGTGACGTTCCGGCCCCCGTTCGTGCATGGGCCGCGCCAGCCGTTCTACCGCGAACAGTTCTTCTGGGATCGGATAATCGACCGGCGTCCGATCATCCTGCCCGACGGCGGTGACGGCCTGATGGACTGGGCCTACGTCTCAGACGTCGCGGAAGCGTGTGTGCGGGCCATCGAGGTCGACGCCGCCGCGGGCGAGGCGTTCAACATCGGACACGTCGAACACCCGACGCAACGCGGCTTCGTGGAGTGGCTGGCGCGCATCGCCGAAGTCGAGCCCATGCTCGTGCCGGTGTCGCGCGACACGATCATGGCGGCGGGAGGCCAGCTGGCCGGACCGGGGCTGTATTTTGGTGAGTACCTCGATTTGCCGCCGCATACCGCGAACGTCGAGAAGGCCCGGCGCATTCTTGGCGTGACCCCCACGCCGCTCGACGCCGCGTTGCGGGCCAGCTTCACGTGGTACCAAACGCAGCCGCGCCGTCCAGCCGACTATACGTTCGAGGATCGCTTGCTCGCCTTGGCGTAAGCCCGCGGCACCCGTCGCACTCGTTGCACCCGTTGCTCCCGCTGCACCCGCGCCGGATCAGCCGAGCGACTGCTCGAAGGCGCGAATCAATTCGGCGGCCGTCAGGCGATTCCACGTTTCGTTGACGCCGAACGTGATCGTCCCCGGTGCAGCAGGACCAGACATCGCCACGCCGTGCGCGGCCAGGCGCTTCCCCACTTCCGCCGGGCTCACGCCCTTGAACGTGACGCGAGTCAGGTTGGTGCCATTCGAAATGCGTTCGATGCCGAGCCTCGGATGCTTCGCCATCGCTGCGTAGAACGTCTCGGAAATCTGCACGGCGCTCCTCAGCCGTCCCTCGAAACCATCCATGAAGTGACGCGCGACGAGCGCCGCGTTCCAGCCAACGGCGAGATTGCCGCCGAACATGCGGCGGACGTGGAACATGCCATCGAGCACGCGCTTCGGCCCGGCGAGAATCGCGCCGATGCCGCAGTTGAAGTACTTCCAGAGCGAGACATACACCGTATCGAACGGCGCTGAGTACTCGGCAGGAGAGATGCCAGTGTAGGCTGACGCGATGAACATGCGCGCGCCGTCGAGATGTGTGCCGATGCCCTTGTCGCGCGCGAGGGCGGAGATGCGCCTGGTTTCTTCCCACTCGAACATCTGGCCCGACAAACGCCTGACCGGGCTCTCGATCGCAATCGCACCGACGTCGGTCGCGACGCGGCCACCCGCGGTACGCGTAAGCACCGCCACCACATCGGCGCTCGTGAACGTGGCGCGGCCCGGCGCGAGCGGCATCAGCGTCAGGCCCGACAGCGTCTGGCACGCGTCACCGGTGTCGTTGTAGATGTGGCTCATCTCCTGGAGGATCACGCGCCGTTTCGTTCCGGCCAGTGCCCGCAATGCCAACTGGTTCGCCAGCGTGCCGGAGGGCATGAACACGGCGGCTTCCTTGCCGAGCAGCTTCGCCCAGTGCTGCTCGAACGCCGCCACCTCCCCGCCCAGCAGATAGTTGTCGTCGTCGACGTCCTTGTCCTGGCACAGCCGATTCAGCAGCGACGCGTACTCCCGCGGCGTGATGCCGATGCCGTCTCCCGAGGTGTGCACCACCTTGTCGGGTTCGATCGCCGCGTTGGCGAAGACCGGAACATACGGGAGGCAACCCGCGCCAAGGGTGGCGCCGAGCGTGCCGACGAATCCGCGGCGGCTCAGGGGATTCATGTGCATTTCGTCCTTTGGTTCATCCCTATCGAAGTGGCCTCAAATATAATCCCAACCCGATGAAGAAACTGATGCTTGCGATCGCCCTGGTCTCCTCGGCGATGACGTTCGGCCTGTTGGCGCAGGGCCAAGGGAACCAGGACCCCTGGGCGACAGCGACGTTCAACAACTTCAAGCTGCGTTCGGTGGGCCCGGCGTTGATGTCCGGACGCATCAGCGTGATCGCCGTTCACCCTGAAGACAAGCAGACGTGGTACATCGGCGTCGCGTCCGGCGGGGTGTGGAAGACCACCAATGCCGGCACGACCTTCGCGCCGGTGTTCCAGAACGAGGGCGCGTATTCGATCGGCTCGGTCGCGATCGATGCGAAGAACCCGAACGTGATCTGGGTCGGCACCGGCGAAGCCAACAACCAGCGCAGCGTCGGCTACGGCGACGGCCTCTATCGCAGCGATGACGGCGGGCGGTCGTGGCGGAACGTGGGCCTGAAGGATTCGCAGCACATCGGCCGCATCGTGATCGACCCACGCGACTCCAAGGTGGTGCTGGTCGCGGCCTACGGCCCGTTGTGGAGCGCCGGCGGCGATCGCGGCCTGTTCAAGACCACCGACGGCGGCGCGACCTGGAACAAGGTCCTCAACATCAGCGACCACACCGGCATCAGCGACGTGATCATGGATCCGTTCAACCCCGACGTCCTGCTCGCGACCGCGCACCAGCGGCGGCGGCACACGTGGACGCTGATTCACGGCGGCCCGGAAAGCGGCCTCCACAAGTCCACCGACGGCGGCGCCACGTGGCGGCGCATTCGCACCGGCCTGCCCGGCGGCGACCTCGGCCGCATCGTTCCGGCGTTTTCGCCCGCACGAAACGGCCTGGTCTACGCCAAGGTCGAATCGGCGGACAACCCGGTGGCACTCTATGCGTCGAACGACTCTGGCGAAACCTGGGAGCGGCGCGCCAACGTGCAGGCGCAGCCGATGTACTACAAGAACATCCACCCGGATCCGAAGACGGCCGATCGCGTGTATGTACCAACAGTGCAAACGCAGATCTCGGATGACGGCGGCCGCACCTTCCGCCAGCTCGGCGAGCGCAACAAGCACGTCGACAACCACTTCATCTGGATCGATCCGGACAACACTGATCACCTGCTCGAAGGCTGCGACGGCGGCTTGTATGAATCGTGGGACCGCGGCCGGCTGTGGCGGCACTTCACCAACCTCTCAGTGACGCAGTTCTACAACGTCGAGGTCGACAACGCCTCGCCGATCTACAACATCTACGGGGGCACGCAGGACAACAGCACGCTCGGCGGGCCGTCGCGGGCCAAGGCGGTGCAGGGCGTCCCCAACAACGACTGGTTCATCGTGACCGGTGGCGACGGCTTCGTGGCGCGCATCGACCCGTCGGATCCGAACATCGTCTACGCCGAGTCGCAGTACGGCGGCATCGTGCGGCTCGACAAGCGCACCAGCGAACGCGTCAGCATCCGTCCGAATGAAGACCGCGGCGAGCCGGCGCTGCGCTTCAACTGGGAATCGCCGTTCATCATCAGCCCGCACAGCCCGTCGCGGCTCTATTTCGGCGCGAGCCGGTTGTTCCGCAGCGACGATCGCGGCAACACTTGGAAACCGGTCAGTCCCGATCTCACGCGCCAGACCGATCGCAACACGCTGCCGGTGATGGGGCGCATCTGGTCGCCGGATGCGGTGGCGCAGCATCAATCGACGGCCACGTGGGGCAACATCTCGGCGCTCAGCGAATCGCGCAGGCGCGAAGGCCTGCTCTACGTCGGCACCGACGATGGGCTGATCCAGTTCTCGTCCGACGGCGGCGGCACGTGGCGTCGCAGCGAACGGCTGCCGGGAGTGCCCGACTACGGCAACTACGGCGTCTACGTGCAGCGTCTCTATGCCTCGAAGAACGACGAGAACGTCGTCTACGCGCTCTCGGAGAACAGCAAGAACGGCGACTTCAAGCCGTACGTCTACAAGAGCACCAACCGCGGCGGTTCGTGGGAATCGATCAGCGGCGACCTGCCGGCCAACGGGCCTGCCCTCGCGTTTGCGGAAGATCACGTCAACCCTAACCTGCTATTCGTCGGCACCGAGTTCGGCCTGTTCTTCACGGTTGACGGCGGCAAGAAGTGGGTCCGCATGCGCGGCAACCTGCCGACCATCTCGGTCCGTGATCTCGCGGTCCAGGAGCGGGAGAACGATCTCGTGCTCGGCACCTTCGGGCGCGGCTTCTACGTGCTCGACGACTACTCGCCGCTGCGGCAACTGTCGCAAGGCACGTTCGATCGCGACGGATACATCTTCCCCACCAAGCCGGCGGTGATCGAAGCGCCCGAGACGGGCCGCTCGCGCGGGTCGCAGGGCGAACAGCATTGGATGGGCGAGAACCGTCCGCTCGGCGCGATCATCACCTACTGGGTCAAGGATGCGCCCCGCAGCATGAAGCAGCAGCGCCAGGAAGAGGCCCGCGCCGCCGAGTCGAAGAACGCGTCGCCGCGCTACCCGACGCAGCAGCAGATCACCGCGGAGGAAGACGAGGAAGCGCCGCAAACGTTCATGACGATCACCGACAGCGGCGGCAAGGTGGTACGGCGCATGACGGTGCCTGGCGGTCGCGGTCTTCAGCGTTACGTCTGGAACCTGCGCACGACTGCCCCGACGACGGGCGGTGGCGGGTTCGGTGGTGGCGGGGGCGGGGGCCAGGATGCCGACCCGCCGTTCTACCCCGGCGTCACCGGCGGCGGCAGCTTCGTGCAGCCCGGCACCTATCGCGTGGCGTTGTCACGACGCGTCGGCGGCGTCACGACCCCGCTCGGCGAGCCGCAACCGCTGACGATTACCGCCGACCCCGGCGTGACGCTCACTCCTCAGCAGCGCACCGCCAACACCGAGTACCAGGAGAGGGTCGACAAGCTGCAGCGGTCGTTCACCGGCACGCTCGAGCAGGCCAACAGCATGCGCACGCGCACGCAGGCGATCCAGCGCGCGCTCGTCGATTCCCCCGCCGACCCCAAGTTCATGGACGAGGCGCGGCGATTCGATCAGCGCGTGCTCGCGGTGCTGCGGCAATTGCGCGGCGATGAAACGATCCGCGGCGATGAATCGGGCTCGGCGGCGACGATCCAGTCGCGCGTCGGCTCAGCGGTGCAAGGCGCGCGCGGCTTGAGCGGCGCGCCCACCGGCACGCAGATGCAGAACTACACCATCGCCAACGACGCCCTGACGGCGCAGGTCACCGCGCTCAGAGCCATCGAAGCGGAGTTGCGGAAGTTCGAACAGCAGCTGGAGGCGGCGGGCGTGCCGTACACGCCCGGCCGCTGGCCCGGGCAGCAGTAGTTGAAACTACCCGCGCGTGCCCATTTCGCTCCGCATCGATCCCCACCAGCGCTTCACCTGCTCGCAATGCGGCCGCTGCTGCCGGCGGTGGGCGGTGTTGGTCTCAGGCGCTGAACGGGAGTCCTACACCCGTCGCGGCGTCGCGAAATGGTTCCGCGAGGTCGACGATGAGCCGGAGGGTACGGAGCGGGATCCGTTTGAACCCGTACCGGAGTGGCGCGGGTTCCATCGCATCCGCTCGCGTGCGGATGGCGCGTGCGGTTTCCTGTCGCCGCAGAACCGGTGCCGCCTCCACGAGGAGCTTGGCGCCGCACGCAAGCCCCTCACCTGCCGCATGTTTCCGTTCACGTTTCACCAGGCCCCGGCCAGCGTGGTGGTGACGGTCAGCTTCGGCTGCCCGACGATTGTCGAGAACCGCGGCGAGCTGGTGGCCGACGGCCAGGCGCGACGATCGATCGACGCCCTGCGCGGTGAATGGGCGACATCACATCACGGCACCGCCGGCGGGCGGCAGTTGGTGCGCGGCCGTTCGATCGATGCCGCTTCGATTCGCATACTTCGCGACAGCCTGCTCGCGATGCTGTCGCGGGCGGATGACGGCGCGATCGATCTGCGCCTGAACCTACGCCGCATTGCGCAGGCCCTCGACGATCTCACCCGTCAACGCGTGCTGCGATTGTCCGACGCCGACTTCGCCGAGTACATCAAGCTGACGCTGCCGTATGCAGCGCAATCGGCCACGCCTGGGAAGCGCCCGAGCGAAGGCCTTGCCACGCCGAAGCTTCCGAGCGGAGGCGGGCGCATCGGCCGGCTGATGCAGTTCGGTTTTCTCTATGCGGTGGTGGCGGCACGCTACGGCCTCGAGCATCGCGGCCATTCGCGGTTCGGGATGCGCCTCGCCCGGCTGCGATTGCTGTTGCACTTTCACGGCCTGGCGCCCGGCGTCGATCGCGTCAACGTGCGCGCCCTGAAACGGCGGACCATCGACATCAATGCGTCCGAGATCCAACCGGTGGCGTATCACTACCTGCGCGCGAGCCTCGAGGCGATCGGCGCGCCGGCGCCGCCG
>JALDXK010000163.1:0-11109 GCA_032155105.1 Acidobacteriota bacterium | reverse complement strand
CCCACGTTGCCGTGAAGCTCAGGTGGCCGCTTTTCTCCCCAGAAAAAGGAAGCCCCTCTCCCCTATCCGCCCGATGCCCCTCCGCGAAACACCGCTGAATACTCGGGAGAGATGGTCTGGATGTGCACACTGTCTGACGCCTGACGGCACAGCCGCGTGGGTCACGAGCGACGAGGAGCTGGCGGAGAGCGTCGAGCTGGGCGCAGGTTGCGACCCGCTCTGTTGCGCTGTGGATGACGCTGATGCTCGAGGAAAGTGGCGGCGACCTCGATCTCGCGGTGCGTGCCTATCACCGCGGCCGCGCCGATGCCCCCGACCGGCTCGGAGCCGAGTATCTGGCCGCCGTGCAGCGCCGCCTGGCGCGCTACATACGCAACAGTGGTGCGCCGCCCTCGTGGGATCACGTGTGGCGACGCGGGCGCGAGCTGGTGCGGAGCGCCGCCACGGACATCACATCAGGAGGAGCCACATGATTCGAAGCGCCAAGGATATGAGCAAGTTCGACATCGTGGCCACGGACGGTCGAGTCGGATCAGTCGACGACTTTTACTTCGATGCCGAGGGTTGGGCCATTCGCTACGTGGCGGTGGATACCGGCACGTGGGTCAAGGGAGATCGCGTGCTGATCTCGCCGTTGTCCGTCAGCCGCACCGAGTGGAACGAGCGGCAGCTGCTGCTGTCGATCTCGAGCGATGAGGTCAAGAACCGCCCCGACGTCGACACCTACCGGCCTATTTCACCGCCGCGATCGGTGACCTCGGATCTGCGCAGCGCCTCCGACATCTCCGGGTACGCGGTTCGTGCCACCGATGGCGATCTTGGACACCTGGACGATCTGCTCTTCGATGACCTGAGCTGGTCGGTCCGTTACCTGGTCGTGGATACCAGCAACTGGTGGTTCGGCAAGCACGTGCTGGTAGCGCCCAGGTGGATCCGACAGATTGACTGGGACGATCATTCCGTGGCGGTAACCGTGAGGCGGCAACGGTTGAAGATGGCCCCCGAGTACGATCGCGCCGAGCACGTCGATCGTCAATGGGAGGCGGCGTACTATCGGCACCTCCAACAACCAGGCTACTGGCTCGACGGGGATGACGCGCGAGCCATCACGGAAGTGCAGGCATACTTACGCGAGAAACCAGATCGGCGCGCCCCATCGGTGGAGAGGCGGTCGCGACCGCGATGATCTGATCGTCCGCGCGTCACCGCGTTCGGAGACGGCGGCCCTTCTTCGGTCGTGTCGCTGGCATGATCTGACGTTCGAGCTCGCTCGCGAGAAGGTCGAGCACGTGGCGGCATGCCGCACGCTGTGGGTCAGTGGTGTTGCGTAGGACGCGGGACACGGCTGCCTCGACGGTTGTCTTCGCCGCGGCATTCACCCGTCCTCCTTGTGCAGTCAGATGCAACACGGCGCGGCGGCGATCGGACCGATGGCGAACGCGTGACAGCAGCCGCTGGTCGACCAGCCGTTGCAAAACTCCGGTCAGCGTGCTTGGATGAACATGCAGCAGATCTGCAAGATCACCGGCTGATATCCCGGGCAACAGACCCACGACGCGTAGCACGAGCCGCTGAGGACCGGTCACGCCAATGTGCCGTGACATCATCTTCGACGTGCGATCCAGGCCATGGGCCACGGCCCACAGCAGACGCATGAACTGAAGGGAATCCGGCAAAGAGGCTTCAAGCGCCCTGATATGCGACACGCGGCCTCCTCCGCCAACGCTACGGCTGGTTCGGCCCAGGCTGGTGCGCGGGCTGCCTGTAGTCAATCGTGCGGATCGGAAACGGGATGACGATCTGCTCTGCTGAGAAACGGGCGTGCAGCCGCTTCACGAATTCATGCGTGATCAAATACTGATCGACGAACTCCTGGCCACGCAGAATCACACTGCAGTTGATGCTGGAATCGGCAAACGTGTGGAACCGCACGAAGGGCTCGAACTCTGGAACGCCGCCGGGCACCTCCCGCATGACCTCGCCCGCGACTTCGACGACAACCCGCTCCACGTGCTCGAGATCGCTGGCATAGTCAACGCCCACATCAACCAGGACCGCCAGGTCACGGGCCGGCAGATGATGATTGACGACCACGGCTTGGGCCAGCTTCGAATTGGGCACCACGATGAGATTGTTGGACAGCATGCGGAGACGGGTCGACCGCCAGCTGAGATCGACGACATAGCCCTCTTGACCCGAATCGAGCTTCAAGTAGTCACCGACTCGAATCTGCCCGGCCAGGGAGATGAACAAGCCCGCGAAGAAGTTCGCCAAAGGTTCCTGAAGGGCAAGCGCGACCGCCAGGCCACCGACCCCCAACGCCGTCAGCATGGGAGTGATCGAGAGTCCGAGCCCGCTGAGAATCACGAGCACGCCAATCACCGCGATCGATGCCCACGCCACGTTCCGCGTGAGGCTGCTGACCGGAAGCACGGGATTGATGAGCGCACCGTAGGCATCCACCGCTTCGCGAGCCAGGGCAGCGGCGGCCCACGTCACGGATGCCGCGCCGATCACGAACGTGAATCGGCTGAGTAGCAGCTGCGATTCAGCCGTCAGCGGCCAGTAGCCGGCTGACACCCAGACTCCCAGCAGCAACGTCCAGAAGGGGAGCCGTTGCCGCAGGATGCGTACCGCGGATTCGGTAATTCGGAACTCTCGCCCGTCGAGCCATCTGGGCGCGCGCGAGAGCACCACTATCTTGCACAAGTGGCCGATGAGCCAACTCACCAGCACCGTGGCAGCTGTCCACGCCAGTGGTGAAGCCCATTGAGGCCACGCGCTCAGGTCGGTCACGTCTCACCTCCGGTTTCGCACGGCCGTAATTAATTTGACCTCAAACTATCGCATAGTAACATGCGAGGCGTGCGCAGCCGAAAGCAGAACGCGTTGTGGGACCGGGAGTGAATGATGATCGTTGTCGTCATCGGAGTCTCCGGCTCAGGCAAGTCCACCATCGGCACGAAGCTGGCGCGCGCGATGCAGTGTGAGTTCCTCGAAGGCGATGAGCTGCACTCCCAGGCCAACATTGACAAGATGCGCGGTGGCACACCGCTCACCGACGCCGACCGCGCGCCGTGGCTGGCGGCCGTGCATGCGCGCATCGTGGAGTGCTGGCACCGGGGCGAGGATCTGGTCGTGGCGTGCTCGGCGCTGAAGCGCGAATATCGCGAGGCGCTCGCTCGAGGCGTCACCATCACGTGGGTCTATCTGAAGGGATCGCCATCCCTGATCCGCGCCCGGATGGAGCAGCGGCAAGGGCACTTCATGCCGTCCGATCTCCTTTCCAGCCAGTTCGCGACCTTCGAAGAGCCGGCTGCAGATGCGATCGTCGTCGACATCGACGCGCCGCCTGACGTCATCGTGGCGGAGGTGGTGCGGCGTCTGTTCAGCCGCGGCCTCTGACCACTCGCCGCGACTGGCTGCGCGCCGCCCACTCGAGCCAGACCGTTTCAGTGTCGTGCAGCGAGGACCGCGGCCAGAGGCGAACCGGTATGCTGTCGCCACGGCGCAGTTGATTAGAGACGCCCATCGTGCGTCGGGAGCGCCAGGCGCGAAAGGACTACAGGATGTCATTCGTCAAGAACCATGCGCTCGCAGTGGTGTTCGCTGCTGGCCTCAGCCAGGCGCTCGACCCCGCATTGGTGGATGACTGGGCAACTCGCCTGCTGGCCAACGACCCGAAGGTCCGCGCCACCGCCGAAGCCGCCCTGGTCCAAGGGGCAGGGCGTTCGCTACCTTTGCTGAGACGATTCCTGGACCCTGGGCATGAAGACCTGCATGTGGTGACGCTTGAGGTCATCCGCCGCATCGGTCCTCCTGCCATTCCGCTGCTGGTGGACCTGCTGGGGCATGAGTGGGACTCCATCCGGCAGAGCGCCGTCGATGCCTTGATTGACCTGGCGCCCCATACGGAATCAATTCAACCGGCGTTGAGGAAGGCGCTCGGAGACGAGGATTCGACGGTCGCAGGCGATGCCGCACGTGCGCTTGGCGCCTTAGGCACGAGGGCCAGCCCGTCGATCAGCGCTCTCGTCACGACTCTTTCCCACGGGGATCCATACGTCCGCGTCTACGCGGCTGAGGCGTTGGCGTCCATCGGTCCGAATGCCGCCAATGCGACAGCCGCCTTGGCAGAAGCCCTCGGCGATCCAACTCCAGGCGTTCGATGGGCCGCGTGTGAGGCCCTTGCCAGCATCGGCCCGGCTGCGCACGCTGCGGTGCCGCAGTTGATCGCAGCGCTGGAGGATGAATTCCTCTATGTGCGCATCTTCGCGGCCGGGGCTCTGGGAAGCATCGGACCCAAGGCACAGTCGGCGCGAGAGGCACTCAGGGCGGCAGCAAGCGATCCCGCATTGCGCGACGAAGCAGAGTGGGCGTTGAGTCGAATCGTTGGAGTCACATCAGGAAAGCCTCTGGCGTCACCGGTTCTGCGCGAGCCTTCTGTCGCGCCCCCACTCCCGAAGACAGTCGTCCCTACGGGCAATCCTCCGGTTGACTGGGATACGACCACCCGTCGGAACATCGTCTGGAGTGTCGAGTTGGGAAACGAAACGTACGGTCGTCCCGTGGTTGCCGGCGATGTGGTCTATGTGGGCACCGACAACGCGCGGCGCCTGAATCCTGCCTACCAGGAAGAAGGCGGCGTGCTCGTGGCATTTCACGCGAAGGACGGCACGTTCCTGTGGCAGGACGTGGCCCCGCGAGTAGAGCGAGGTCTGCGAGAGTTTCTGTTGCCGTCGACGACAAGTACGCCGCATGTGGACGGGAACCGTTTGTACTATGTCACCGCCCAGTGCCAACTCCGCTGCCTCGATACACAGGGTTTCCGTGATGGCGAGAACAATGGTCCGTATCGCGATGAGCCATTCCATGACGACACGGCGGCCGACATCGTGTGGGAGTTGGACATGTGTGGCCGCTTGGGTGTCTTTCCGCATGAAGCCACCAACAGCGACGTGTTGTCCGTGGGAGACCTGCTGATGGTTTCTACGTCCAACGGCCAGAATGAAGGCCACACGCGCGTCCCATCGCCGCGTGCTCCAAGCCTGATCGCGGTGGACAAGCGTTCGGGCGCAGTGGTGTGGCGCGCCATTGGCCCGGGCGAGCAGGTGCTGCACGGCCAGTGGTCCAGTCCTGTAGCGGCCAATGTCAATGGGCGCATGCAGGTGCTCTTCGGCGGAGGCGATGGTTGGCTGCGCTCCTACGACGCGGCGTCGGGCCACGAAGTCTGGCGATTCGACGGCAATCCGAAGGACGCCCGCTGGCTTCCGCGCCCCGGAGTCCGGTCGCGCGGATCCATCATTGCCTCACCGGTCTTCGACGACGGCCGCGTCTTCGTGGCGATGGGACAGAGTCCTGGGCACGGCAACGGACCTTCATTGATTCATGCAGTTAGTCCGAACGGCCAGGGAGACGTCACCGGGAGCAGGCTCCTCTGGACTTCGCGCGAGGTCGGTCGCGTGGTGGGAACGCCCATTGCGAAAGACGGTCTGCTGTACGTGGGGGACCTGGGCGGAACGATTCATTGTCTTGACGCGGCGACCGGCGCCCTCGTATGGAAACACGAAACGAACGAGGCCATTTGGGGAAGCCTCGTGCTGGCTGGCGACCGGCTTTACGTTGGGAACGTTGAAGGGACGATGACCGTTCTTCGTGCCGGGCGGCGAAAGCAGTTGCTGGGGGAGATCTTGATGGATGCGGCGATCTATTCGCCTCCGGCGCTCGTCGGCGATGCGCTGTACCTGGCCACCGCGATCCGGTTGTACCTCATCGCGGAAAAGTTTTGACCCGAAACGCGGTTAAGGGCACGATTCGATAGTCAAGGAGCGATCCATGTCGCAGAGTTCCATTCAGCATCGAGCGGCGCTGTCGCGTGTCGTTGGCATGGTCTCAATTCTGGCCGTGATCGCCATCGCGACCCTCCCCTTACGCTCAGGATCGCAGGAGAAAGCGGTGATCATTCCGCCGCCGGTCGTCGAACAGCCGGCCTCGCACGTGGCCTCGGAGGTCGCGGTGTTCGCCGGCGGCTGCTTTTGGGGCGTGCAGGGTGTGTACCAGCACGTGCAGGGGGTGACGTCGGCGGTGTCGGGTTATGCCGGCGGCGACAAGAACAGCGCGAGGTATGAGGTCGTCTCACGTGGCAGGAGCGGCCACGCCGAAGCAGTTCGCGTCACGTTCGATCCGCGCCAAATCAGTTACGGGCGCCTGTTGCAGGTGTTCTTTTCAGTGGTTCACGATCCAACGCAGCTGAACCGCCAAGGACCGGACGTCGGCACGCACTATCGATCGGCGATCTTTCCGGCAAGCGATGGGCAGGCGCAAATCGCGAAGGCGTATATCGCGCAGCTCAATCAGGCGCGGGTGTTTCGCGGTGCGATCGTGACGACGATCGAACTCGACCGCTCGTTCTTTGATGCCGAGGGTTATCACCAGGACTACTTGAAGAAGCACCCATCCGAACCGTACATCGTCTTCAACGATCTCCCAAAGATCGCCGAGCTGAAGCGAGTATTTGCAGACCTCTATCGACCAACGCCCGTGCTGGTCGGAGCGCGATAGATCGCCAGCCGTTATTAGAACCGATACCGCAGCCCGAAGGTCGGCAGCAGCGGCAGCCGGCCGCTGCGCACTTCGGTGAGCTGGGGCCGATCGGAATCCGGGTCGTAGTTCAGATCCACCTCGAGCTCGCTGGCGTTGTCGCGATTGAGCAGGTTGATGACTTCGAGGTAGAACTGCCAGCGGTCATTCGTCCAGCGCGGGCGGAACGTCACGCGCGCGTCGAGACGGGCGAAAAACGGCAGGCGGGAGGTATTGAAGTTCGACGTGTCGCCGTAGTCGATTGACCAGACGAGCAGACCGAGATCGTCGTATTGCGGCACCAGACGCATGACGCCCTCCGCCGCCGCGGCCGGATCCTCGACCGACGCCGGCCGTACCGCCAGCGCCGGCGTATGCGGAAAGCCCGACTGCGCGCGGAACGTCGTGGCGACGTCGATCAGCCGGCTCATTCGAAACGACGCGATCACGCTCAAGGCATGGCGGCGATCGTAGTCGGCGGCGAACGTGCGGCCGTAGGCCGCGGTCTCCGCGCGGCCGAGCGTGTAGGTGGCCCATCCGCTCAGTCGTGTGTCAGCCGACGTCGCGCGCTTCTCAGCATAGAACTCGATCCCATAGGCGCGCCCCGCACCGATGTTGGCCGGCAGCGTCGTGACTTGTGGCGCAGTTGGAATGGCGTAGGCCAACTCCTCCGGGAAGTCGTAGGTGGCGACGCGCGCGGCCACTTCGTCCGGTGTCTCGAGCCGGCCGAGTATCAGGCGATCGAAATCCTTGTAATACCCTTCAACCCTCATCGTGACGCCGGTATCCAGGTGCCGCTCGACGGCGGCCAGCGCCTGCCAGGCGCGCTCGCTGCTGATCGGGAGACCGCCGTTGTCCGACAGATCCACGAAGTAGTCCGACTGCAACAGTTTCTCGTAGCCCGGACTCTGGGTGAACATGCCGCCGGCCACGCGCACGCGCGTCTGATCGGTCAGGTCGAACATCGCGGCGAGGCGCGGTGATGCAATCGTTTCGCCGCTCACGCCGCTCCAGTCCAGCCGCAGGCCGGGTTCGACGCGCATGCGCGGCGAGAGCGTCCAGCGGTCGCTGAGCCAGGCCCCTGCGCGCATGCTCGATCGAGAGGAGTCGAGCGACGACGGCAGGCTGGAGCCGCCTTGCGCGCTCGATCCATTCGGGCCGTCGAGCGACCCCGAGTTGCGCCACTGCCAGCTGGTATCGAGATTGTGCGTTTCGAAACCGGCCTCGAGCAGATGCGACGCGCCTGCGTTGACACCGAACTGCTGGCGGACGGCCGCATCGCGAATCGACAACTGGCGCGCCGAGGCGAGTTGGGTCAGCGGCTCCGCGTCGTATTCGGGGCGGTTCGATCGACGCGCGCCGGTCCGCACGTCGCCGGCGAAATCGATCAGTTCCCGGTTCCGGTACCAGGAGACGGTTGTCTTGCTGAACGCCCGCGCGCCGATCGCCGCCGAGTAGGTCAGCGCGCCGAGATCGTTTTCGGTGGAGGTCAGGACGTCGACGAACTCGTCGCTGACGCTGTCGTCCTCCTCGACATCGTCGAAGCGCGCGTCGGTGTTCTCGCGGCTGCTCAGCGCAGACAGGGTCAACCGGTGGCCGGGCCTGATCTGCATGTCGGCGCGGCCTTGCAGATCCGCGAACGACGGCAGATCGGCGTCGACGATCCGTTCGGCGACGAGATCGTAATAGGTGCTGCGGCCGGTGACGAGCCACGAGCTGCCGTTTCCCGGCAGCCGGCCTTCGGCGACGATGTTGGCGTCGGTCATCGACATCGCGGCCGTCGCGCCGAACGGCGTGGCGGTGCTGCCCGGGCGGTTGTCCACGATCAGGATCGACGACAGGCGATCGCCGTACTGCGCGTTGAAGCCGCCCGTGACCAGCTCGAAGTTGGCGACCGTCTCCGGATTGAATGCGCTGGTGAGCCCGAACAGGCGATACGGATTGTGGATCTCGACCCCGTCCATCATGGTGAGGTTCTGATCCGGGCCGCCGCCGCGCACGCTGAGCCGGCTGTCGAAGTCGTTGACCGCAGCCACGCCGGGCAGCGTCTGCAGCACGCGATAGATGTTCTCGCCGGCGCCCGCCACGCTCTTCACGATGAGCGGCGCCACGTCGATGATCGACGGCGCCGCATCGGGAACGGCCAACGTGGCGCCGACCGCGACCACTTCGCTGATGCCGGGCACCTTGAGCTCGAGGATCACCGAGCGCGAGCCGCCAGGCGCGAGCACGACTTCTGGAATCACTGCCGGTAGCAGACCGGTTTGCTCACCGACGACCGAATATCGGCCCGGGGCCAGGCTGCGGATCTCGAAGCGGCCGTCCGCGGCCGTCGTGGTACGACTGACGGCGCTATCCGCCGCGGCCGTGACCGTGATGACGGCGCCAGGAATGGGCGCTCCGGATTCGTCGCGGACCTGCCCGGACAGCGTTGCCGTGGGTGCCTGAGCCTGGATCTGGATCGAGAGGAGGAGCCCGAGGAGAACGATCGCCAAGAGGCCATTGTTACAGACACGATGAACCTTTCGCGACACGGTTTCGTCAGAGTCGTCTGGTGAATGCATTCCGTCAGGACGTGCGCTACGCCTTCAGGGGGCTCGTTCGCAGCCCTGGATTCACCGCGCCTCGAGCGGCTCTCGTGATTCCCCTGTTGATGCTCACCGCAACGAGCGCAGCGCAAGAACGTCCACTTCCGGAGTTGGAGCCGTTCCTCCAAGAGGTTCGGGAGCGGCTGCAAACCGATCGCTCACTGCAGAGCGGCTATACGTACGTCGAGACACGGCGGGAGTTGAAGCTCGACAAGCACGGCCGCGCGACGGGCGTATCCGAGAGAGTGTTCGAGACCTATCCAGGTTTTCCAGGCGAGCCTCGGTGGGAAAGGCTGATTGCCGAAGACGGAATACCAGTGCCGGCCGAAAAGCTGGGAGACGGAGATCTGCAGGAGCACCCCGAGCGGGAGCACGCGCGGCAACTGCGCCTGCAAAAGGAGTCACAGCAGCAGGCGAGCGAAATGGTGGCCGATATCTTCCGTGTGTATGAGATTCGCATGCTCCGCCGCGAGATGCTTGACGACCACCAGACGATCGCGTTCTCCCTGTCGCCGCGCCGTAACGCGAAGCCGCGCACGCGCGAAGGCCGCGACATGCCCCACTTCAGCGTCACCGCATGGGTGAGCGAATCGGACTTCGAACTGGTACGTCTCGAAGTGGTAGGGATTCACACCGTGAAGATGGGACTCGGCGTGGGCCTGTTCGCGCGCCTCCATAAAGGCGCCAGCCTGACGTTCGTGCGCCGCAAGATCAACGACGAGGTCTGGCTGCCGGCAACGGCCATCTACGAGGGGAGCGCTCGGCTCGGGCTGGTCAAGGTCGTCCGACAGCGCGGCGAATCGGAGTTCAGTAACTACCGGAAGTTCACGGTCGATACCCAGTCGAAGTTCGTGCCGCCTCCGGTCAAACCGTAGATCCCCGCAGGCAGATCCTCAGGACGTGCTCTATTGCTGCAACAGATGGGCGATCTCGTCGTGCCCGCGCTTCTTCGCCCAGGCGAGCGGTGTCGCCCACGCCGGATCGTCCGGCAGGCTGCGCGGCGCACCGCGCTCGAGCAGCAGCGTGACCATCTCGCGTTGTCCGAACTTCGCCGCCCACGCCAGTGGCGTGGACCGAAGGTGCTCGTCGCGCGCGGTCAGATCGGCGCCCGCGTCGAGCAGCGCCTTCGCCTTCTCGAGGTCGCCGGTGCGGGCCGCGTGGTGCAGCGGCGTGATGCGGAGCCAGGTGTGCGCGACTGCCGGCCACGCCTCGTCGGCATCCTCGGGCGTCGGCGTCGCGCCGTAGGAGAGGAGCAGCTGCTCCATGCGCGCATCGGGCCGCCGTTCGCGCGAGATCCAGAGCGCATCCCCCGAGCTCTCGACCGGCGGATTCGGAAACGCGCCGCGTTCGAGCAGGAGCTTCGCGATCTCGTAGTGGCCGTTGAAGACCGCCGCGTAGAGCGCCTTGCCTCGCGGCGCGATCTGTTCCTCGGGCAGGTTGGGATCGGCGCCGTGATCGAGGAGCAGCTGCACGATGTCGAGCCGGCCGGCTGCCGCGGCGTTGGCGAGCGGGGCGCCGGCGCCGAGATAGTAGCCCTCGTGACCACCGAGCCGGTTGGCCAGCGACGGATCCTGGCCGAGCAGCTCGCGCACGCAATCGAGATCGCCGGTGTGACAGGCGGTCGGCAGATCGACAATGGCGCCGCGTAGTCGCAGGTGCGCCATCACTTGCGCCGCCGTTGTCGGCCAGTCGCGCGGGACGTCGCGCCAGCCGCGATAGAAATAGTCGCCGTTGGTCAGATGAATCGGCTGCGCGCCGTCCATGCGCCGAGCATCGATGTCGGCGCCGCGTTGCAGCAGCTCGTCGATCGCCTCGAGTTGCCGCGTCATTGTCGCCCAGTGGATTGGCTGATTGGATCGGCCGTCGCCCCTGGAGAGGAGCGCGGGCTCAGCATCAAGCAGCTCGCGCATCCGCGTCAGATCGTGCTGCCGCAGCGCGAGCG
>JALDXK010000162.1:0-11110 GCA_032155105.1 Acidobacteriota bacterium | reverse complement strand
AGCCTTCGGCGTGAATGCCGCGAGGCCGGGGCGGGCGCGAATCACCAGCGGCGCCGCCGCCGGATTGGCGTTCATGAAGGTGATCATCACGCGGCCATCCGCAGTGCTCGACACCTGCGACGGCACATTGCAGGAGATCAGCCTATAGCCGGCCGGCAGCACCACCGTAAGCCCCAGTACATTCTCGCGCATCGTCCCGTAGCGCACCGCGGTGGTGCCCGAGGCGCGCGTCGCGGTCATGCCGCCGATGGTCGCATCTGCGCCAGGGTCGATGGGAAACATCAGGCCGGTATTCTTCAGGTGCGCATCGAGCTTCAGGCGCGTCAGGCCCGCCTCGACCGTGATGTCGAGGTCTTCGGGGCTGAGACGCAAGACGCGCGTCATGCGTGTGAGATCGAGCGAGACACCGCCGCGAAGCGCATTGACGTGCCCTTCGAGCGAGCTGCCCATGCCGAACGCCACGACGGGCTTACGGTGACGGGCGCACACGCGGACAATCTCGGCGACTTCCTCGGTGGACGTGGGAAAGGCCACCGCCTCTGGAAGTCCCGGCGCGTGCCACGACTCGCCATGGCTGTGGTGTTCGCGGACCGACGCGGAGGTCGACACACGATCGCCGAGCAGCGTCTTCAACTGATCGATCACGGGGAAATCATACGATTGATTCGCGCCATCACACGATCAACAATCGCTGAACAGCCACGCCATCTGTCATTTCGGATCACTCATCGTGTTCACCTCGAAAACCCTGTCCTTCCTGCGTTCGCTGAAACGGAACAACAAGCGCGAGTGGTTCCACGAACGCAAGGATCAATACGAGCAGCACTGCCGCCAGCCGATGATTGCGCTCATCGAGCGGATGGCCGGCGACCTCCGATCGTTTGCGCCCGACATGGTGGCGGATCCGAAAGTGTCGCTGTTCCGCCAGTATCGCGACACACGGTTCAGCGGCGACAAGACGCCGCTCAAGACGCACATCGGCGCGACGTTTCCCAATCGCACGCTGGGGCGCCTCAACGGCGCCGGCCTCTACTTCGAGGTCGCACCTGGCTGGGTGTGGATCGGCGGCGGGTTGTGGGCGCCCGACACGTCGCAGCTGCACCTGGTGCGCGAGCACGTCGCGGCGCATCACACGCGGCTGACGACGATCGTCACCTCGCCGGCCTTCAAGAAGATCGGCGGCCTGCAAGGCGACACCATGACGCGCGTGCCGCGCGGGTTCCCGAAAGATCACCCCGCGGCCACCTATCTGGTGCATCGCCAGTTCCTCGGCTTCCGCGAAGACCCGGCGGCCATCGCGGCCTCGAGGGACTTCTACAAGACGCTGGTCGGCACGATGAAAACCATCGCGCCGCTGGTGGCGTTTCTCAACGAGCCGCTCATTGAGGCGAGTCGCACCGACCGCCAGGCGCACATCCTGTCGGATACGTTCGACGCGCGCTCGTAGACCTGCCGACGCGATTCGAAAAGAGGCCGGCTTGCGATTGTAGCCATATGTAGCTACAATTGGCCGATGATGGCCGTCGGCATTCGGGAGCTGAAGAACAACCTGAGCAAATACGTGCGTGATGCGGAGCGCGGTAAGCGCGTCGCGGTCACCGCTCATGGGCGCGTGGTGGCGGAACTTGTGCCGCCCGGCACGAAGCAGAAGTCGAAGGCAAAGAAGCGATTGAGCCGCTGGGAGCGACTCGTCGCCGAGGGCAAGGTTCACCCGGCAACGGAGCACGGCGACCCATTCGAAGGTGTCGATCTGACACCACTCTTCAAGCCTGGCGAAGGACTGGCAATTCTGGATTGGTTGCGTGAAAACAAGTAACAGCGCGCGTCGCCTCAGGGACGAGCCACAGTTCGCGGGCGGTGTGACCTATCGTTACGTAGAATCCAGCGCGCTCGTCGCGGCCGGAATGGAGCGTGACGCCACAGCGATGCAGGCGATTCGAGGCGAAGGCGTGCGCGTCGCGTCTGCACTGACGTTTGCTGAAGCGCGGCGCACGCTCGCGGTGGCGCAGGCCAGCGGGCGGCTCTCAGCGGATCAGCAGCGGTACGGTCTCACGTGGCTGCGACGGTTTGAGCGGCGATGTGAAGTTGTCGATGTGTCTGCAGAACTACTGGCGCGGCTCGGCCGCCCCTTCCTCGTCGAGCCCGTGCGATCGCTCGACGCCATTCATCTGGCCACGATCGAAGCCATCGCCGACGATCCCTCGAGCGTCGCGGTGGTGACGCGCGATCGGCGCATCGCCGAGAACGCGCGCGCGATGGGTTATCTGGTCGAATAGTCCGTCTTCGGCGCAATCGCATACAGCACGGCGCCGACGGCGAGGGCCGCGGCGCCGGCAATCAGCTGCTGCTCGGTCGCACCAACGAGAATTCCCAACGCCACAACCGACGCGAGGATCGGAATCACCGGCCCGAACGGGACGGTGAATTGCGCCGGCGCCACCACGCGGTCGGGATCGCTGAAATGCGCGCCGACCTGGGCCGCGATCTCGCGATCGCGTTTCCTCAGCACCAGCGTCGCCATGATCACGGCGAGATACATCACCAGCCGGGCAATCGCACTCATCGCGGCGAGCGTCACGAACGATCCGGTCAGCGCGAGGACCAGCGCGACCACCGCGGAAAACAGGATCGAGTTCGACGGCGTGCGATACGTTGGGTGCACGAAGCCGAACCATCGCGGCAGGTCGCCGTGCTCGGCCAGCGCAAACACCGTGCGCGAGCCGTTCAGAATCTGGCCCATGTTGTTGCCGGCCATCGACACCACCGAGCCGACCGAGATCATCAGCGCGCCGGCCGCCCCCATGAAGATCGCCGCGCCGTCAGCCAGCGGCGTCCGGGTTGCCGTCACGTCGGACAGCACGCCTGTGGCGACCACCGAGGTGAGGCACATCACGACCGTGACGGTGATCAGCGTCGCGACGAAGGCGAACGGCACGTCCTTGCGCGGGTTGGCGGCCTCGCCGGCGAGCACACCGGTCACCTCGTAGCCGCCATAGGCGAAGATCAGCAGGATCAGCGCGCTCTGCACCTGCTCGCGCGTCACCGGCGGCAGCGGCGAGAAGCGCGCCGGCTCGATGAACCAGATGCCGGCGAGGATGAAGATCGCCAGCGGCACGAGCTTACCGATGGTCAGCGCGTTCACCACCCACGACGACTGCTTGACGCCGCGAAAATTGATCCACGTCAGCAGCACCGTGAGGGCGGTGATCGTGGCGGCCCTCGGGATTCCGGTGGCAATCGCCGGAAAGTAGAAGGCGAGCGCGAGGGTCAGGCCGTTCACCACCGATGCGTGACTGGCGACACGGGCGAACCACAACATCCAGCCCACCTCGAAGCCGACGAAGCGGCCGAACGCGGCGCGGGCCGGAAGGATCGGGCCACCGGTGCGATCGAAACGGCTGCCCGCTTCCGCGAAGCACAGCGCGATCGACAGCGACAGCAGGCCAACACCGAGGAATGCGAGCGGCCCCCACGCGCCGACGCGCACGGCCACGTCGGCCGGAAGCAGGAAGATCGCGCTGCCAATCACCTGGTTGACGCCGATCGCCGTCAGGTCCCACTTGCCCAGCGCCCGGCGGAGCCCGAGGTCCCCGCGACGCGGACTGTGCGTCGTGGGGTGGAGCGTATGCGTGTCAGCTGGTCCAGCCATCGGCCTCCTTGCGCGACATCATGTCCGAGATGCGCGCTGCCAGCGTGTCGGCGGTGAACGGTTTCATCAGCAGGTTGGTGATCCCCGTGGGATCGAGGCCCGCGCCGGCACGCTCGGGATGGCCCGAGATGAACAGAATCTTGAGCCCGGGACGCACGCGCCCCACTTCTTTCGCGAGGTCGGCGCCATTCATCCGCGGCATCACCACGTCGGTCACCAGCATGTCGACGCGATCTTTCTCGCGCAGCAGCAGGTCGAGCGCGTCGCGCCCGTCTTCGGCCTCGAGCACGGTGTAGCCGCGGCGCGTCAACTCCACCACCACCAGCCGGCGCACCGACGCATCGTCTTCGGCCAGCAGGATCACGCCTTCGCCGCGTACCGGGGCCGCGCGTCGGCTGACGGCGGGCAGATCGATCGGCGCCACGCTCTTTCCCGCCGCCAGCCGCGGGAAATAGACATGAAACCTGGTGCCGGAGCCGGGCTGGCTGTCGACGACGATGTCGCCGCTGCACTGCCGCACGATGGTGTGGACCATCGAGAGACCAAGGCCGGTGCCATGGCCGCGCTCTTTCGTGGTGAAGAACGGCTCGAAGAGCCGATCGCGCACCTCGGCGCTCATGCCAGAACCGGTGTCGGCAACGGTGAGCTGCACGTGCGGCCCGGGAATGAGGTCGAGATGCTCGGCGCCCAGCTCGACGTCCGCGGTGGTGATCGTCAAGGTCCCGCCTTTCGGCATCGCGTCCCTCGCATTGACGACGAGGTTCATCACCACCTGGCCGATCTGCGATTCGTCGGCGTTGATCGCACCGAGCGACGGTTGCAGCGCCAGGTCGAGACGGATCTCCGGGCCCAGCAACCGCCGCAGCATGTCGTCCATGTGCGTGATGATGCGATTGAGATCCGTGGTGCGCGACGCCGTGCCCTGCCGGCGGCTGTAGGCGAGCAGCTGTTGCGTAAGCCCCGAGGCGCGATCGGCGGCGCGCCGCACCGACGTCGCCGCATGGTGCACCGGTGTGCCTTCGGGCGCTTCTTCGAGCAGCTCGTCGCTATAGCCGATCAGCACGGTGATCAGGTTATTGAAGTCGTGCGCGATGCCGGTGGCGAGCTTGCCGACCGCTTCCATCTTCTGTGCTTGGCGCAGCTCGTTCTCGAGCCGGTCGCGCTCGCTGCCGTCCTTCGCGATCGCCACCACGCCGACCACCTCGCCGTCGCCAACGAGCACGCGCGCGTCGACGTCCACCGGCACGCGGGTGCCGCGCCGCCGCGACAGCTCGGAGCGGAACGCGCGCGGCATGCCATCGGCACCCTCGGCAATCAGCGCGTTGATGGCGTCGAGGTATTCGGTGCTGAAGATCCAGTGCGGGTCGATGGTCCGGACCTCGTCGCGGGAATAGCCGGTGGCGTGTTCGCCGGCGCGATTGATGGTCGAGATCCGGCCGCGGCGATCGTGCACGACGATGATGTCGCTGGCGCGCTCGAAGACATCGTCGAGGCGGGCCTTGAGCGAGGTTTCGCGGGCGAGCTGGCGACGGATGGTTTCCTCGCGGCGGCGCACCCCGAGGTAGGTATAGGCCGCGACGCCGGCAAAGATCACGGCCAGTGCGACGGCGATCCAGGACCAGATTGGCGTAGGCACGACGCAGGGATGGTGAATGGCGGTTGTATCATGAAACGGCAATGGGCACTACCTCGCCACGCGTGCCGCACACCACCATGCCGGCCGCCGCGTATACCGACGCGCAGTGGTTCGCGCGGGAGATGGAGGCGGTGTTCGGGCGGATGTGGATTGCGGCCGGACGCGCCCCCGAGCTGGAACGGCCCGGCGCGTTCATCCGCCGCGACGTGGCGGGCGCGAGCGTGTTGATCGTGCGCGGCACCGACGGTGCGATCCAGGCGTTCCACAACGTGTGCCGGCATCGCGGCACGCGGTTGTGCACCGGCGAGCACGGCACCTTCCACGGCAGCATCCAGTGCCCGTACCACGCCTGGACCTACGGGCTCGACGGCCGGCTGCTCGCGGCGCCGCAGATGGACGACGTCGCCGGCTTCGATCGATCGGAGTATCCGCTGCGCCGCGTGGCCTGCGACACGTGGGACGGTCACGTGTTCATCAACCTCTCGGAGAATCCCGCGCCGCTCGGCGCACAGCTCGCCGACCTGCCACAGCGGTTCGCGATGTGGCGGATGCAGGAACTGCGGCGCGCGCATCACATCGAGTACGACATCGCCACCAACTGGAAGCTGGTGGTGCAGAACTACAACGAGTGCCTGCACTGCCCGGTGATTCATCCGCTGCTGAACCGGATGCATCACTACCTCGCCGCCGACAACGTGCCGACGACGGAGAGCTATTGCGGCGGGGCGATGGGATTCAAGGAGGGCATCGAGACCCTCAGTGCCGACGGCAAGCGCCGGCGCGACTACCTGCCGGGGCTCGGCGATCGCGAACGCACGGAGGTGAACTACTTCGCGATCTACCCGAACCTGCTGCTTACGCTGCACCCCGACTACATGATGACGATCACGATCTGGCCGCAGCACAGCGGCCGGACCAAGCTGAACGCGGAATGGCATTTCCATCCCAACGAGATCGCCAAGCCGCGATTCATCTTCGAGGACGCGGTGGACTTCTGGGACCGCACCAACCGCGAGGACTGGGCCATCTCGGAGCAGTCGTATCTCGGCATCAGCTCGAAGGGTTACGTGCCGGGCCCCTATTCGGAGCGTGAACGACAGCTCTGGGAGTTCGATCAATTCGTACTGAAACAGATCAGCCGGGGCGCTTGATTCGGGCCGGGGAGGGCACTTCTTGCCGGGGACGGCACTGCTTGCCGGGGAAGAATATCAGCAGATGAAGATCGCGCTCATTCAGCAGCACGCCAGTAAGGACAAGGCATCCAACGTCGCGAGAGGACTCGCGAGCCTCGAAGTCGCGGCGCGGAACGGCGCCCAGCTCGCGTGTTTCGCCGAGCTGGCGTTCGAGTGGTTCTATCCGCAGACACCTGCCGAGAAGGGCTTTCGCGACTTGGCGGAACCCATCGACGGGCCGACGGTCACGGCGTTTCAGCAGAAGGCGCGCGAGCTGGGTCTCGTCACGGTGATTAACCTGTACGAGCGCGACGGACAGCACACCTACGACAGCTCGCCGGTGATCGACGCCGACGGCACGTTGCTCGGCGTGACGCGGATGATTCACATCACCGAGTATCCGTGCTTCCACGAGCAGGGCTACTACACCCCGGGCGACAAGGGCGCGCCGGTGTTCAAGACCACAGCGGGTGCGATCGGCGTGGCGATCTGCTACGACCGCCACTTCCCCGAGTACATGCGCGCGCTGGCCGTGGGCGGCGCCGACCTCGTGATCGTGCCGCAGGCCGGCGCGGTGGACGAGTGGCCGGAAGGTCTCTACGAAGCCGAGATGCGCGTGGCGGCATTCCAGAACGGCTACTTCACCGCGCTCTGCAATCGCGTCGGCAAGGAAGATCGGTTGGACTTCGCCGGCGAGTCGTTCGTGTGCGGCCCGGATGGCGAGGTGATTGCCCGCGCCCCGAAGAGCGCCGACGCGATTCTGTATGCGGACGTCGATCTGGCGAGCACCGCGCAGTCCAACGCCCGGCGGCTCTTCATGAAACACCGCCGCCCTCAGTTGTACGCGGACTGGCTCGCAAGGTGAATCTGGTCCCAGCCTGCAGTCGACAGTCGCCAATTCACAGCTCCAGTCATCAGTCTTCAGTTCAGTTAGCAGTCTTCGGTATCAGCGAAGTAATTACGGCGCCGCGAGGTAGCCCCCGCGGTGGCGGATCTTGAAGCCGCGTTTGTTCACCTCGACCTTGACGCGACGGTACTTGCCGTCGAGCGGCTTCAGCGGCGTATAGCCGATCGTGTACTGAAATCGCAGATCGTCGACGAACGCGCGTGCGACCGTGGCGACAGCCTCGCCGCCGAGCACGCGATACTCGAATCCGCCTGAGTCGCCGACGAGCCGCGGCAGGACTTCACGGTTGGTACTTGCGGCCATCGGTATGTCGCCACCCGGCCCGCGGCCGATGGATCGCTGCGCCGAGGCGGGCGTGACCACGTTGAACGCGTAAACCTGCGTCTCGCTCTGACGGCGGGTGGTGACGATCTGGCTCAGCGATGTGCGACTGGAGTTCTCGCCGCCGTCGGTGATGAGCAGCACGACCGGGCGCGGATTCCTGGCGCCGTTGATCAATTCAAGGGCCGCGACCACCGCGTCGTTGAGCGACGTCGCCCCTAGCGGTTCCAGCTTCGTCGCGAGCCTAGCGACATCAGGCGCCGGCGTCCAGGGCGCGACGACGACGGGATGCCCGGCGAACGCGACGATCGGGACCTCGTCTTCAGGCAGCAATCGCGTCAACACCTGGCGTAGCGCGTCGAGCGCAACCTGCGCCGCGAATGAGGCACCCATGCTGCCGCTCGCATCAACGGCGATGCAGAGACTGAGCGGCAGGGACTCACGCTCGAACAGGGCGACGGGCTGTGCGACCCCGTCCTCGGTGACCTTGAAGTCGGCGGCGGCCAAGACGCCCGGCTCAACCGGCTTGTCGCCTTGCGTGAGGCTGACCGGAATGCGAACCAGTTCGACGCTGGACTTGAACGCCGGCTGTTGCGGCTGTGCCGGCGCCGCACACGCGAAGACAAGCACCAACCCCGTCAAGAAGCCTCTTCCCGTCAAGCAGTGCCTCCCCGTCAAGCAGTGCCTCCCCGTCAAGCAGTGCCTACCCGTCAAGCAGTGCCCACCCCGTCAAGCATCGGCGAAGTATTATTCCACCCACGGGAGCTGACAGATGACCAGGTTGCACGGCGGACTCTTGGCGGCGGTCGGGCTGGCGGTGACGATGGGACCGGCGCAGACGGGCGCGCAATCGGCCACCCCCTACAAACTCGGCATGTTCGAGCAGGTCGGACGCACCTTCGTTGGCCTCGTGCTGAATGACGCGCAGATCGTCGACCTTTCGCGCGCCACTCCAGGCGAAGCGAGCGCGCCGCACATTATCGCCATCAACTCGGAAGGCACTCTCAAACAGCTGATCGGCAGATGGGACGCGAAGATTGCCGGCGCGATGGCCGCGCTCGCGGCCAATCCCGGCAGAACCATCCCGGTCGCTCAACTGAAAGTCCTGCCGCCGATTCCCGATCCGAAGGTGTTGCTCAGCACCGCGGTGAACTACACCGAGCACGCGATCGAGATGACCGGCAACAGCAACACGGCCGCCAGCGCCGCCGCGGTGGATCCGAAGGTGGGGCTCGGCATCCCCGGCTATTGGCAACGCCGCGCCGGCGATCCGCGGCACAACCCGTACTTCTTCGTGAAGGCCAACAGCGCCATCACCGGTCACAACGATCCGATCCTCCTGCCACGCGGCCGCGATCGCATCGACTGGGAATGCGAGATGAACATCGTCATCGGCCGGACGGCCAAGCACGTGACCCGCGACAACGCCGCGGACCACATCTTCGGCTACACGCTGATGAACGACGTGTCGGATCGCGGCGGCCGGCCCGACGGGCGTCACGGCTCCGACTGGCAGCTCGGCAAGAGCCACGACACGTTCGCGCCACTCGGTCCGTACGTGGTGCCGAGGCAGTTCGTGCCCAACCCGCAGAAGCTGGCGATCAAGTTCACGCTGACCGGCAAGGTGATGCAGGACTCGAACACCGATCGCATGACCCACACGGTGTTCGACCTCGTCGAGTATGCGTCGCACATGATGACGCTGCATCCGGGCGACCTGATCTCGACCGGCAGCCCGGCCGGCGTGGGCACCGCGCGCGCGACCCCGATCTATTTCAAGGACGGCGACACCTCCACGTGTACGATCGAATCCATCGGAACCCTCTACAACCCTGTAAAGGCGGACAAGTAAACGTGCCTACAACGACTCGCTACTTCGGACTCCTGCTGATCGTGCTCGGCGTAGCCAGCTACGTGCTCACCGGCCGCACCAGCGTCACCGCAATGATTCCCGCGTTCTTCGGGGTGGTGCTGGTGATCTGCGCGCTGGTGGCGCGCAACGAGCCGGCGCGCAAGCACGCGATGCATGCGGCCGTCGCAGTCGGCCTGATCGGCGCGCTCGCCGCGCTCGGCCGCGGCATTCCGGCAGCGCTCGCCGGCGACGCCACCCGGCCGGCCGTGCTGTCGCAGCTGATCATGGGCGTGCTGCTGCTGATCTACGTCGCGCTCGGCGTGCAATCGTTTATTGCGGCGAGGAAAGCCAGAATGGGACGCTAAATAGATCTCAGATCTCAGACTTCAGATTTCAGATTTCAGATCGACGGCGGTCTTCCGTTTCGGATTGAAGAACGGTGTCTGTACAACGGTGGCTGTCGCTCGATGGCGCACAGCTTCCACCGTGATTTCCATCTCGAGCTTCGTGCCGATCGCGTAGTGCGGCGCGTCCACGGTGGCCAGCGCGATCAACTTCTTCAGCGTCGTCGACCACGTCGTGGACGTGACCCGGCCCACCTGCGAGCGGCCCCTGTAGACCGGCACCGCGACGCGCGAGGTGCCGGCCGGCGCGGTTGGCGGGAGGCCGACGGCTTCGTACAGCTTCTCAACCGCTGTCCAATCCAGCTCGATGCCGACGATCTGGCGCGCGATCCCGCGCTTCGCTTCCTCGTGGAGCGCCGCGCGGCCGATGAACGGCCCCTTCTTCATGTCGACGAGCCGGGCGAGCCCCAGCTCGAAGGGCGAATACTTCTGCGATTCGATCAGCGCCTTGCGGCTGCCGTGGAAGTCCACGTCGATCAGCAACAGCCCGGCCTCGATGCGGGCGATGTCGAGGGCGAGCATGCCCACCGGATGCAGGTCGAAGGCCCCCCCGGCGCCGGCGATCGCGTCCCACACCTGTAGCGCCGCATTCCACGGCATCCAGATTTCGTAACCGAGATCGCCCGTGTAACCGGTCCGCGACACGTCCACAGGCACGCCCGCGATGCTGCCGCTGGTGGCGCGAAAGTACTTGAGCGAAGCGAGATCGGCGTCGCAGACTTGCTGCAACAGTCGCCGCGACGTCGGCCCCTGGAGCGCGAGCGCGGCCATGCTCTCGCTGATGTCCTCGATGCGGACGTCGAGACCCGACGCGTTCTCCGAGAACCACCGCAGGCTCGGATCGGCGGCGGTCCAGCGGAATTCCTGCTCTCCCGTCCGCGTCACCGTCCCATCGTCGATGACCTTGCCGTGCTCGTCGCACCACGGCGTGTAGAACACCTGGCCGACCGCCATCTTCGCGGCGTCGCGGGTGATCACGCGGTTGACGAGGCGCGTCGCGTCCGGGCCACTGAGCGTGTATTTGTACAGTGGCGAGATGTCGATCAGCCCGCAGGCGTTGCGAAGCGCGTTGTACTCGTGCTCGTAATGCGTTTCGTAGGCGCTGACCGCGTAATAGCCCGCCCAGTCGCGATAGTTGAGGCTCTCGCACAGCTGAAGCGTGCGCGCGT
>JALDXK010000161.1:0-11171 GCA_032155105.1 Acidobacteriota bacterium | reverse complement strand
TACGGGCCCGCGGTCTCCTGCGGAATGCGGCTGCAGCTGGCGCCCGTCGTCGGAGGAGTCGTGGTAGTGGGCGTCGTCGTGTCTGTGGTGCTGGTCGAGGTGGGGGACGTCGGCGTGTCGTTGCAGCCCAACAACTGAAGCACCCCTACTCCGGCTCCAACTCGTCCGGCCAACCGGAGGAGGTTCCGCCGATCCATGGCCGACCCCGTGGACACCAGGTCGCGATGCAGCCCGCCAAAGTCGTCGTGGTCCCTGTCGTCTTTCATTAGCGTTGTCCTCTTTCGTGGCCCTTTTTCGTGCGAACGGCCTCGGCAGTGCAGGAACCGTTCCGAAATGTGTGGCAGAAATGTGGTTTTTCATCAACTGGCATTCCACTTGCTCTACCCACTCGCTCAAGGACCACGATGAAGCTCGATCAAACAGGCATCCTCACGCGCTGCAGCGCATGCGGCAGCACCAACCGACTCAAGTACGCCGTCGTCGACAAGGAGTCGCGCTGCGGAAAATGCAAGGCTGCGCTTGGCCCGCCGGCCACGCCGGTGGAGGTCACGGGCACCGCGGAATTCGACGCTGCCATCTCGACCGCATCGGTGCCGATCCTCGTCGATTTCTGGGCCACCTGGTGCGGCCCCTGTCACATGATTGCGCCGGAGCTCGAGAAGCTCGCGCTGCGCATGGCGGGAAAGGTCTTGGTACTCAAGCTCGACACCGATGCGCAGCCCGAACTGAGCCAGCGCTTTCAGATTCGCTCGATTCCGACGCTCGCGGTGTTCCAGGGCGGCAAGGAAGCGGAACGCACGGCCGGCGTGCAATCGGCGGCGGCGCTCGAACAAATCCTGCTGCGCTACTCCCGCGCCGCCTGAGCCTGCTTCGCCGGCGTGTCCGCTGAGGCGCGAAGGGGATATCATGCGGCCATGTTCCGGGTCCTCGTCCGGGCGGCGGCTGCGGCGATCATCGTGATCCTCGCCGGTGGCGCGGCGCTCACGGAAATGTCCGATCCGGAGCCGTCGACCAGCCACGTCACCCTGGCGCGATTGCGCTGGGGTGCCGATCTGCGCGGGTTCCGGCGCGGCGGGTTCAGCGCGGCGTGGAATCACGATTACCCGCGCGCCGAGCAGCACCTGTCGATGATCATCAAGGACATCACGCTCACCGACATCCGCACCGACGCCGACGTGGTGGTGTCGCTCGACGATCCGCGGTTGTTCCAGTACCCGATCTCCTTGATGTGGGAGCCGGGCTTCTGGAACCTCACCGATCGCGAGGCCGAATCCTTCCGCGCGTATCTGCTGAAGGGCGGCTTCGCCATCTTTGAGGACTTCGACGGTCCGGAGCAATGGAGCGTGTTCGAGTCGCAGATGCGCCGCGTGCTGCCGGAGTTGCGCCTCGTCGAACTCGAGAAGTCGCATCCGATCTTCGACTCCTTCTTCCGCATCAAGGACATCGACGCCATCGTCCATCCGATGTACGGCCTGACGCCGCGCTACTACGGCATCTTCGAGGGCAACGATCCGGCGCGCCGCTTGTTGGTGGTCGCCAACTTCGACAACGACGTGCCGGAGTACTGGGAGTGGTCGGGCCAGGGCGTGTTCGCGTTCGACACGTCGAATGAAGCCTACAAGCTCGGCGTCAACTACGTCATCTACGGCGCGACGCATTGATGTTCAGATTCAACACGGCACTCTGGCTAGCGATATCGGCGGCATGCATCGGAACGTGGTCGGCCACAGGGGACCATCTCCTGGCCCAATCGTCTCGCCCGAACATCGTCCTGATCTTCCCGGACAATCTTGGGTGGGGTGAAGTCGGCGCCTACGGCAGCGTCCGCGGCGACCTGACGCCGCGGCTCGACACGCTCGCTGCAGAGGGCCTGCGCCTCAACAACTTCAACGTGGAGTTCTCCTGCACGGTATCGCGCGCGGCGTTGATGACGGGGCGCTACGCCATCCGATCCGGCGCCACGCAACCGGGCGGCATCACGCTGTGGGAGATCACCATTGCCGAAGCATTGCAGGCTGCCGGCTACGCCACCGCGCTTTATGGCAAGTGGCACCTCGGCGGCGATCGCCCCGAGGGCCGGCGCGAGCCGACGCACCAGGGCTTCGACGAGTTCTGGGGCATCCCGCGCACCAGCAACGAAGCGCACACCACCATCGCGCAGGGACAGAAAGCACGGAACACCTCGTTCATCTGGGAAGGCAAGGCCGGCCAACCGAGCCGCAACCTGAAGCCGTTCAACATGGAGACGCGACGCACGGTGGACCGGGAGGCCTCCGAACGCAGCGTGGCATTCATCGAGCGCAACGCCCGCGATCGCAAGCCGTTCTTCCTCTATTACCCGATGACGCAGCTGCATTTCCCCGCGCAGGCGCATCCGGACTTCACCGGCCGCACGCCCGCTGGAGAAATCGGCGATGCGATGGCCGAGCTCGACGCGAACGTTGGGCGCGTGCTCGACGCGCTCGATCGCCTCGAGCTCGCGTCGAACACCATCGTCATGTGGTGCACCGACAACGGCGCCGAACAGCGCCGGCCGTGGCGGGGATCATCTGGCCCGTGGTCGGGCTTCTACAACACCGTGATGGAAGGCGGCATTCGCACGCCGTGCCTCATGCGCTGGCCCGGGCGTATTCCAGCGGGGCGCGTCTCCAACGAGATCGTGCACCAGGTGGACATCTTCCCCACTCTCGCCGCGATTGCCGGAGCCAACGTACCGAACGATCGCGCCATCGACGGCGTGAACCAGCTGCCGTTCCTCGAGGGCAAAGCGAAGTCGGGCCGCACGAGCGTGCTCTACTACACGAACAATCAGATTCGCGCCGTGAAGTGGCATGACTGGAAGTTGCACTATGCCTACAATCCCGAAGCGGGTGCGCCGCCGGTGCCGCCGTTGATGCGCCTGTTCAACCTGCTCTCGGACCCGAAAGAAGAGACCGACGTCAAGGATGCGAATCCCTGGGCCGAAGGAGTGATGGACAAGCTCGTCGCCGAGTTCACCGCGACCACGGCGCGATACCCCCACGTGCCACCCAATGCGCCCGACCCCTATGCGCCACCGCATCGCCCGTAGCCGCGACCTGCTCGCCGCCGTCATTGTTGCCGTCGCCATCACGGGCACGGCCGCGAATCAAGGGCCCGATTTCTCAGGCAACTGGTCCGCCGTTCTTCCCATTACACCGCCGCCACCGCAGGGCACACCCGCGCCGCCACCGCGCGGTGACATGGGCAGCGGTTGGGGCACGCCGCTCGTGATCACGCAGACTCCACGCGAGTTGCTGGTTGAGCATGCCTTCTTCAGCCGCTACGACCTGCAACCGCCGCTACGCTTCGTCTTCACGCTCGATGGCTCAGAGTCGCGCAACACGATCATGGCGGGCCACGTCACGCAGACTCGCGTGTCTCGCGCCACATGGGATGGCGCTGCCCTGCGTATCGTGACGACGTATCCTGGAATCGATCCGGGCACTGGAGAGGCGTTCACGACCACGGTCACGCAACGGCTCTTGATGACGTCGCCGTCCGAACTCACGATCGAAACGTCGCGGAGCGGAGTGCTCGGCGGCCGCGAGACGTCGAGCCGCACCGTCTACACGAAAGCGCCCTGATCGCGTGGCGGCAGGCCACCTTCCAGCCTCTTGAGGAGCGTCACGAGCGAACGCCCCAGGTACGGCTTGCACAAGTACGCCACACAGCCAAGACGTTCCGCGTCGGTGCGGCACGCGGTATCGTCGGCGGCGGTCACGACGATGACGGGCAGCGTCGAGCCATCGGTGCGCAGCGCGCGCAGGAGATCGAGTCCCGACATGCCCTCGAGCTGCACGTCGACGACAAGGCACAACGTCGAGAGACGCTCCGCCGCCAAATAGTCCTCGGCCGACGCGTAACTGCGGACCTCGAAGCCGCCAGCTTGCAGCACGCGCCCGAGCGCCACCCGGGCATCAGCATCGTCTTCGACGACCGCCACGCACGAAGCCGGAGCTATCACGTCGGGGAGACTACGCCCGTCGGCGAAGCGATGGAATTGCCTCTTGGTTCTAGTACTCGGCCCCTTGTAGCACCAAAGGACAATAGCTCGGTCGTCGCGGCGCTCGGTATCCTGCGCGACACTGCGGCCATGCGTCCGGTACTTGCGAAGATCCTCAGCAACCGCCTGTCGGCGATCGGCGTCGCGCTCACCACCGCGAGCGCGCTGCTCTTCCTGTTCCTCCTCGCGCTGGATATCGCGGGCGTCCTCCAGAATCCCTACGTCGGGATCCTGATCTTCCTGATCGTGCCGGCCATCTTCGTGAGCGGCTTGCTGCTGATCCCGATCGGCCTGCGGCGCGAGCGCCAACGCGATCCGTTGCAGGCGAGCGGATGGCCGACCCTGGACCTGAGCGATCGGCATCTCCGTCGCGCGGTGCTCTTCGTCGTGGTGGCGACGATCATGAATCTCGCGATTCTCTCGGTGGCCAGCTTCGGCGCGGTGCACTACAGCGAATCGCAGGAGTTCTGCGGCCAGACGTGTCATACCCCGATGACGCCGGAGTTCACCGCGCATGGGGTTGGACCGCACGCCAACGTGGGGTGCGTGCAATGTCATGTCGGCCCCGGCGCGCGCGGCTTCATCGCCGGCAAGCTCGCCGGCACACGCCAGCTCTATCTGTTCACGCGCGGTACCTTCCATCGGCCGATTCCCACGCCGGTGCACAACCTGCCCACGGTCGAGGGCACTTGCCTCAACTGCCACTGGGCCGATCGTTACATCGGCGACATCGAGAAGAACATCTACGAGCACGCCAACGACGATGCGAATACGCAAACCAAGACCACATTGCTCCTGCACGTCGGTGGAGCGAAAGCCGGCACCGGCCAAGGGAAAGGCATTCACTGGCACGCGAACGTGAACAACGTGGTCGAGTACGTCGCGACGGACGACTCTCGCGAAACGGTTTCGTACGTGCGCGCGACCCGGGCCGACGGCACCGTGCGCGAGTACTTCGCCGAAGGCGTCACCGCCGAGAAGATCGCCGGCCAGCCGCGGCGTCGCATGGACTGCACCGACTGCCACAACCGTCCTGCCCACACGTATGCGGCCTCGCCCGAGCGAGAGGTCGATGCGGCGCTCGGCGAGGGTTTGATTGACGCGAAGATTCCGTTCGTCAGGCGTGAAGCCGTCCGCGCGTTGAGTGCGACGTATCCCAGCCGCGACGCCGCGCTGCCACAGATCGAAGAGACGATGCGCGCCGCCTTGAAGAGCGGCCAGGACGAGCAGGCATTGCGGCGGGCGATCGACGTCACCCAGGGTATCTATCGCCGCAGCGTGTTCCCCGAGATGAAAATCACGTGGGGCACCTATCCCAATCAGCGCGGACACACCGTGTCCAACGGTTGCTTCCGCTGCCACGACGAAGCGCACACCACGCGCGAGGGTCTCGCCATCAGCCAGGACTGCGAAACCTGTCACGCGATGCAGTAACGAACGCGCCCATTTTCGCGTTGCACCAAGGTGCAATAGCGGTCGTCACCGCACTCCCACTATTGTCGGGCTGTCACCGCCATCAGAAACTTTCCGGAGGTTTCGCCGTGGAATCGAAAAAAGAGAATCGCGTCGAAGTTACTGATAGCACAGGAGATCCGGGCGTCGGCGCACCGGGAGGGATCGATCGCCGGGTCTTCATGATGCGCAGCGCCGTGGCGGGTGCCGCGGCGGTCATGACGGGATGCTCGCGCGCGGAAAAGGAAGCCATCCCAGCTCCAGCGGCCAGCGGCGCCCCCGCCGCGCCATCGGCCGCGGCGCCACCGCTCTCGGGTGACCTCGACGTCGTAAAGAAGGGCAAGGGTCCGGTCATGACCCTGCTCGACGAGTTCTACAAGGTGGGTCCTGGACCGTCGAGTTCGCACACCATCGGCCCGATGCGCATCACCTACGATTTCTACCAGCGCCTCACGAAGCTGCCGGCCGATCAGCTGGCCAAGGCCACCGCGCTGAAAGTGCATCTGTTCGGAAGCCTCAGCGCCACCGGCAAAGGCCACGGCACGGAGCGAGCGACGCTGGCGGGTCTGATCGGCCAGGAGCCGGCGACGGTCGACCCGGCATTCCTCGATGGCCTGAAAGAAAAACCTGATCAGACCTTCCCAGTGAAGCTCGCTGGCAACACGATCAACGTCACGCTGAAAGACGTGATCTTCGACGCGACGAAAGGCGACTTTCCGCATCCCAACACAATGACGGGAAAGCTGATGGCGGGCGACACCGTGCTCTTCGAGCAGGAGTACTACTCCGTGGGCGGCGGCTTCATCGAGTGGAAGGGCTACACACCGCCGAAGAAGAACCCGCCAAAGTACCCGTTCGCCACGATGAAGGAACTGCGGCAGCACGCGGAGACGAACAAGCTGACGATTGCGCAGGTGATCCTCGCGAACGAAATGGCGATCTCCGGCAGGAGCGAGCAGGAAATCTACGCCTTCGTCGACAAGATCACGGGCGCGATGGTGGCGATTGTGAAATCGGGATTGAGCGCGCCCGAGGGCTTTTTGCCGGGCGAGGTCAAGCTCGCGGCGAAAGCGGGCACCGTCTTCAAGCGCGCGCAGGACGAGACCTATCAAGCCGACCGCGGCATCGGCAGCCTGTCGGCGTACGCCCTGGCTGGATCTGAGGAGAACGCCCGCGGCCATCTGGTGGTGACCGCACCGACCGGCGGATCCGCCGGCGTGTTGCCGGCAATCGTCTACGGGTTGGGTGAAGGCGGACGCAAGTTACCGCCCGAGAAGATTCGCCAGGGCATGTTGGCTGCGGCCGCAATCGGGTACCTGTGTAAACACAACGCAACGCTGTCGGCCGCTGAAGGCGGCTGTCAGGCGGAGATCGGCGTCGCCTCGGCCATGGCGGCGGCCCTTGCCGCAACCGCGCACGACGCCAGCGCGCGGGTGGTCGAGAACGCGGCCGAATCAGCGCTCGAACATCACCTCGGCATGACCTGCGACCCGGTTGCGGGCTACGTCCAGGTGCCGTGCGTGGAACGTTGCGCGTTCGGCGCAGTGAAAGCGTGGACGGCGTATGCGATTGCCAGCAACGAAATCGAGTCGCGCCACCGCATCGACCTGGATGCCACCATCGCCGCGATGGCGCAGACCGCCAAGGACATGAACGCCAAGTACAAGGAAACCAGCGAGGCCGGGCTTGCCGTGTCTGTGACCCTCTGCTAAGTCCGCAAGGCCCCGATGGACCTCGAGGTGACATCGGTGTTCCCCACGCTCGTCGGCCGCTTTCGCGTCCCCGACGCCGAGGCGATGAACCACGACCTGCGGGCGCTGATTCTCGCCGAGGAAGCCGAGTATCGCAGCCTCGGCCGGAGTAACGTGGGCGGCTGGCATTCGAAGCCGGACCTGCTCGATCGCGATGCGCCGGCGGTGGCCGCGCTCACGCAGTGGCTGACCTTCGCACTCAAGCAGATGATCGCGGCCTCGGCGGGTCCGGGCGCCTTCGCCGGGTCGCTCGCCGTCTCCGCGTGGGCGAGCATCTGCCGCAACGGAGCGTATCACGCGCCGCATTCACATCCCGACAGCGCCTGGTCCGGCGTCTACTACGTGGACGCCGGGGCGCCGGCGCCGTCACAGCCGCTCAGCGGCGTGCTCGAGTTTCTCGACCCGCGAAGCGGCGTCGACGCGGTGAGCACGCCCGGCGACCCGTACGGCGCTCCGGTGCGTGTGCAACCGGAAGCGGGCCTGCTCGTCATCTTTCCCAGTTGGCTGTTCCACTGGGTCCATCCCTACCTGGGTGCCACCGATCGCATCGCGGTGTCGTTCAACGCCGCGCGGAGCCAGTCGTGAGCCTTGCCCCAAAAGATCTGACGCCGACCTACCAAGAGACCATCGGCCGCGGCGCCGGAGCGCGGCGATGGCAGTTGCCGATCTACGTCGATCACATCCCGCCATGTAACCAGGGCTGCCCCGCCGGTGAAAACATCCAGGCGTGGCTCGCGCTCGCGCAAGCGGGACTCTACGAACAGGCGTGGCGCAAGTACATGGAGGAGAACCCGCTGCCGGGCACACACGGCCGCGCCTGTTACCACCCGTGCGAGAGCGGCTGCAACCGCAAGTCCCTCGATTCGGCCGTTTCGATTCATTCGCTCGATCGCTTCCTCGGCGACATGGCGAACGACCAGGGCTGGACGATCATGCCGGGGCGGCCAACCGGCAAGCGCGTGCTCGTGGTCGGCGCAGGCCCTGCCGGCCTCTCGTGCGCGTACCACTTGCGGCGATTTGGCCACGACGTGGAGATTCGCGACAGCAATGCCGAACCCGGCGGCATGATGCATTACGGCATCCCCGCCTACCGGCTGCCCCGCGAAGGTTTACTGAAGGAGATCGCGCGCATCGAGGCGATGGGCGTGAAGATCGTCCGCAACACCCGCGTCAACGATGTGCTCGGCGAGAAGGCGGCAGGCAAGTTCGACGCGGTGTTCCTCGCCATCGGCGCCCAGCTCGCCAACCATATCGACATTCCGGCGATGGACGGCGGCAAGATCATCGACGCGGTGACCTTGATGGAGCGCGTCGAGCAGGGGCGCGCGCCCACGCTCGGCCGCGTGGTCGGCATCGTCGGCGGCGGCAACACCGCCATGGACGCGGCCCGCATCGCCAAGCGCCTCGGCGCCGAAGAGGCGGTGCTGATCTTCCGCTACGACAAGGCGCAGATGGAGGCCCATCCGTACGAGGCGATGGAGGCGTTTGCCGAGGGCGTGAAGATCAAGTGGCTCTCCACGGTGAAACAGTTCGGCGAAGACGAGATCGTCGTCGAACAGATGGAGATGCTGCCCGACGGCTCGGGCTGCGTCGGCACCGGCCAGTTCCAGACGCTCAAGACGGATTCACTGGTGCTCGCCGTCGGCCAGCACTCGGACGTCGAGTTCCTCAAGCACGTGCCGGGCGTACGCATCGGGCGCGGCAACGTCGTCGAAGTCGATCCCGCGATGCGGGCCACCGACGGCATCTTCGCGGGCGGCGACATGATCGGCGGCGCGCGCACCATGACCACGGCAGTCGGGCATGGCAAGAAAGCGGCGCGACACCTCGACGCGTGGCTGCGTGGTGTGGAGTACGTGAAGCCGCCGCAGCATCCACCGATCCCGTACGAGCAGATGAACCTGACCGTCTTCCTCGACGCCGCGCGGCGTGAACACGCGGAGCTGCCGGTGGCGACGCGCACCGGCTTCGAGGAAATCGTCTCCGGCCTCTCGGAACAGGAAGCCCGCTACGAAGCGATGCGGTGCCTGTCGTGTGGCAATTGCTTCGAGTGCGACAACTGCTTCGCGGCTTGCCCGGAGCAGGCCATCGTCAAGCTCGGCAAGGGCCGCTTCTATCGGGTCGAGCTCGATCTCTGTACCGGCTGTGCGGCGTGCTTCGAACAATGCCCCTGCCACGCGATCGAGATGACGCCGGACGCCGGCGTCGCCGCCGGTGCCGACCGCGTGCCGGCGCGCTTCACCGTTCGGACGTAGGGAGGCCGCATGTCTGCGAAGTCCGTGGTGATGGATGGCAACACTGCCGCCGCCCACATCGCCTATCGTGTCAACGACTGCTTCGCCGTCTTCCCGATCACGCCGTCATCGACGATGGCCGAACTGGTGGACGAGTGGGCGGCCAAGGGCCTCAAGAACGTGTGGGGCCAGGTGGCGTCGATCCAGCAGATGCAGTCGGAGGGCGGCGCCGCCGGCGCCGTGCACGGCGCACTGCAGAGCGGGGCGCTGACGACGACGTTCACCGCATCGCAGGGGCTGCTGCTGATGCTGCCCAACATGTACAAGATCGCGGGCGAGCTGACTCCCTGCGTCTTCCATGTCGCGGCGCGGGCACTGGCCACGCAGGCCCTGTCGATCTTCGGCGATCACTCGGACGTGATGAGCGCGCGCATGACGGGCTTTGCGCTGCTCGGCGCGGCCACGGTGCAGGAATCGCATGACCTCGCCCTGGTGGCGCAGGTCGCCACACTCGAGGCGCGCGTGCCGGTGCTGTTCTTCTTCGACGGCTTCCGGACGTCGCATGAGGAAAACACGATCCTGCTGATCCCCGACGAGCAGATTCGCGCGGCGATGGACGACGACCTGGTGCGGGCGCACCGGGCCCATGCGCTGACCCCCGAGCGTCCGGTGATTCGGGGCACCACGCACAATCCCGACACCTTCTTCCAGGCCCGCGAGGCGTCGAACCCCTACTACGCCCGCATGCCCGACATCGTGCAGCGCGCGATGGATCGGGTTGGCGCGCTCACCGGGCGTCAGTATCGGCTGTTCCGCTACAGCGGCCACCCCGAGGCGGATCGCGTCGCCATCGTCATCGGCTCGGCGTTCGAGGTGCTCGACGAAACGGCGGCGTGGCTCAACGCGCGCGGCGAGAAGGTCGGCGTCCTGCAGGTGCTGCTCTACCGCCCGTGGGACGCGAAGCGGTTTCTTGATGCGCTGCCGAAGACGGTACGGAAGGTCGCGGTGCTGGACCGTACCAAGGAATCTGGCGGGCCGGGCGATCCGCTGTACTTGGATGTGGTCACGACGTTCGCCGAGGCCATGGCGGCCGGCACGGTGCCGGCGATGCCGGTGATCGTCGGCGGACGCTACGGACTGTCGTCGAAGGATTTCGATCCGGCGATGGCGAAGGCCGTCTTCGACGAGTTGAAGCAGGCGGCGCCGAAACGCGGCTTCACCGTCGGCATTCACGACGATGTGTCGCACACCAGCCTGACGGTGGATGCGAGCGTCGACATCGAGCCGCCGGATGTGGTGCGGGCGCTCTTCTTCGGCCTCGGCGCCGATGGCACCGTCGGCGCCAACAAGAACTCGACGAAGATCCTCGCCTCCGGGGAGGGCCGCTACGCGCAGGGCTACTTCGTCTACGACTCGAAGAAGTCCGGGTCGTACACCATCTCGCACCTGCGCTTCGGGCCGAAGCCGATCCGCGCGCCGTACCTGCTCAAGTCGGCGAGCTTCATCGGCGTCCACAAGTTCGAGTTCCTCTACAAGCTCGACACCCTGGCGGCCGCGGCGCAGGGCGCGACGGTGCTCGTCAACAGTCCCTACCCCGCCGACGCCGTCTGGAACGAGCTGCCGCACGATGTCCAGCAGCAGTGCATCGATCGGAAGCTGAAGCTCTACGTGATCGACGCGTCCCGCGTCGCGGCGACGCCCTCGTCGCCG
>JALDXK010000160.1:0-11175 GCA_032155105.1 Acidobacteriota bacterium | reverse complement strand
CCCCCCCCCCCCCACCCCAACTTAGCGGCCTCATTCCGATTTCAGCGTCACCACGGGATCGACCTGCGTCCCCCGCCGTGCCGGCAGGTACGACGCCACGAGGGCGACCAGCGCCAACAGCGCGCCGATCGCGACGAAGGTGCCGGGATCGTTCGGCTGCACCTGGAACAGCAAGCCTCGCAGCAGGCGCGTGGCCGGAATCGCCGCCGCCAGTCCGAGTGCCAGGCCGAACGCGACGACCCGGAGGTTCTGGCCCACCACCATGCCGATGATCTGCAGCGGCCTCGCGCCCAGGGCGACGCGGATGCCGAACTCGCGCGAGCGCTGCGCCACCGAATACGCGACGATGCCGTACACGCCGAGCGCCGCCAGCAGCAGCGCCGCGCCGGCAAAGATGCTCATCGCCGACGCGGTGAGCCGAGGCCGCGCGATCGATTCAGCAAAGACCTCGTCCAGCGCCCGCACCGCCGACACCGGCAGCAGCGCATCGATTTCACGGATTACGCGCACCGCCGCCGGCGCCAGCGAGGACGGATCGCTGTCCGTGCGCACCACGTACGTCATGATGCCGAAGGCGTACTGCCGAGACGACAGGTACGCGGTCGGGCGAATCTCGCCGTCGAGCGTAACCAGCTTGACGTCCCCGACCACGCCGATGATCTCGTGCGGCTGCTCGTTGCCGAGATTGAGAATGAACTGCTCCCCGATCGGATTGTCGCCGGGATATATCTGCCGCGCGAACGACTCGTTGATCACGGCGACCGGCGGGCGCTTCTCGGTGTCGTTGTCGTTCACGTCACGGCCGGCCAGCAGCGGAATGCCCATCGCCGTGAAGTAGCCGGGGGTCACGGGCCGCGCGTCGGCGACCGGACGATCGTTCGGCGCCGGTTGCGGTTGATCGGCGCGCCAGAAGGAGGTGGCCGGACCGATGCCCGCGAGCGGGAGGAACGAGGTGCCGCCGACCGATCGCGTGCCGGGCAGCGCGCGCAGGCCGTCCATGACGCGCGTGTGAAACGTGTGCTGCGCGTCGGAGCCGTCGTAACTGCGCTGGGGCAGCGTGACGCGCAGCGACAACGCCGAGTCCGGCTGGAACCCCGGATCGACGCCCTGCAAGTGCATCAGGCTGCGGCCGAGCACGCCGGCGCCGCACAACACCGTCAGCGCGAGTGCGATCTCCGCCACCACGAATCCCTGGCGAATCCATCGACCGCGCACACTGCCGGCCGTGGACGGCGCGCCGTCGCGCAGCGCCATGAGCAGCGACCCGCCCGTTGCGCCAACCGCCGGCGCCAGGCCGCACACCAGTGTGGTGATGATGGTGATCGCCGCGGCGAACGTCAGCACCGTGGGATCAATCTCCACCTGGCCAAGCAGCGGCAGCGGCAACCGCGTCGAGACCCACGAGGTCAGCCCGCTCAGCAGCCAGCGCGCGAGGATGATACCGAGGAGGCCTCCGGTGACCGCGAGCATGAACGCCTCGCACACCAGTTGCGTCAGCAACCGGCCGGCACCCGCGCCAACCGCCGCGCGGATCGCAAGCTCGCGCCGGCGTCCGGACGCACGCGTGAGCATGAGGCTGCCGATGTTGCCGCAGGCGATCAGCAGCACGGCCCCGACGGCGCCGAACAGCGCGAGCAGGGCGGGCCTGATGTCGCCGACGAGTTGTTCGCGCAGCGGCACGGCGTTCACTGTCCAGCCAGTGTTAAAGTCCGGGCGCTCGTTGCGTAAGCCGGTCATCACGCCCTCGAGTTCGGCCTGAGCCTGGTCACGGGTGACCCCGGGCTTCATGCGTCCGATCACCACGAGGCTGCGACCGCCGGTGCCAGTCTGCGGGCTGAACCGGAACGGCAGGAAGGCGTCGGCCTGTTGGCCGAGGATCTCGAAGCCCGGCGGCGTGACGCCAACCACGACAACCGGCTCGCCGTTGATCGTGACGCGCGACCCGAGCACCTCGCGGTTGCCGCCGAACTGCCGCAGCCACACCCCGTGCGAGAGCAGCATCGTCCTCTCGGCGGTGCTCTGATCTTCACCGGCCAGGAAGGCGCGGCCGAGCATCGGCGACGCGCCGAGCGCGTCGAACATGTTGGCCGTTAGCACGAGCGCCGACAGTTCCATCGGCTCCCCGCTGCCGGTGAGCGTGACGCGGTTCTGCTGCAGCGCCGCCATGCTCTCGAAAGAGTGCGCGCGATCGCGCCAGCCCATGAAGTTGACGATGTTCACGACGTTGCGCGGCCGGTTGCGCGGCAGGTTGTGCTCCCAGATCACCACCAGGCGTTCCGCCTCGGCGTAGGGCAGCGGCTTGAGCAACATCCCGTGCACCACGCTGAACAGCGCCGTCGTCGAGCCGATGCCGATGGCCAGCGCGGCGATGGTGCAGATCGTGAAGAGCGGCGTGCGTGCGAGCACACGAAGCCCGTGCTCGAGATCGGAGAGCATCGCGGTCATGGACGTTTTCCGGAAAGCAGGAACGGTGGCGCAGGGTTGTTGGCGGCGCACTCGGTAGCGAGGCCGTCCGCGGAGCCACGATCGAGGAACTCGCCGATCATCTGGCCGATGCATTTCTCCGCGTTGCCGATTGGATGGCCGTTGTTGCGAATCACCACGTGACGGCCTCGCGGCAGGTGGCGCACCACGTCGTCGCCGCCTGATGGTGGCGTCACCGGATCGAGTTCGCCGGAAAACAGCAGTGTCGGAATCGGCGCCTGCGTTGGTTGCCGGTGGCCGGTCGAAACCGATCCGCGCGTCCACTCCTTGCACGCTGCCCGCTGTTGCTGAAGTCGATAGTTTCCGCCAAACGTTCCGGCGGCCATCTGGTCAGCGTCCTTCGAGAGATAGGGCACGTCCTCGGTGCAGGTGACCGAGAGGAAGAATCCAGCGGCGAGTCGCTCGCCGCCCAGCACGGTGCGGCCGTTCAAGGCGGTTTCGGTGAGGCTCCGATCGTCGCCGTCGAGCAGTTGCCGTACCAACTGCGGCGCCTGTGCCGATCCCTCGGGCGTGTAGAGCACGTTGCGAAATGCTTCCGAGAACAGTCCGCGCGTGATCTGAATTGTCGCTGCTGGGCGGCTCGGTCCCGCGGGGAGGGTCATCACCGGCGAATCCTTCTCGAGCCGGGCCAGCAGCCGGCGAAAATCGGCATCCACCGTCGGAAACGTCCCCTTGCAGTTGTCATCCTTCCGGCAGCGGGCCACGAGCGATTGCCACGCGTCCTCGCCGGCCCGAGCGTGCGTCTCGGGCATGGCCATCGACGCCGGCACGATGCCCTTCATCGTGACCGCGCGCAGGCTCTTCGGGTACTTCCGCATGTAGACCTGCGCCACGCGTGAGCCGTACGACGTGCCGTACACATTGATCGGTCCGTAGCCGAGCGCCTGCCGCACTTCTTCGAGATCGTCGACCGCGATCTCGGTGGTGTAGAGGCGGAGGTCCGCGCGCTGTTCGAGCCGCGCTCGGCATGCGCGTACCGCCGGGAGGCTGAGCAGATCCGCGTCGAAGATGCCCGTGGCGCCCGGCTTGGCGAGCTCAGGACAGGTGAGCGCCGCCGACTTGCCGGTGCCGCGCAGATCCACGAGCACGATGTCGCGGGTCCTGCGAACGTCGTGAAAGACGCGGCTGTAGAACCGCGCGTTGAACGACGGCGCATCGCCCGGGCCGCCTTGCAGCATGAAGAACGGATCCGGCCGCTTGTTCGCGTCGAGCGCCGACAACACGATGATCGAGAGATCGATCTGCCGCCCCTGCTTCGTGTCGCGGTTCTCCCAGATCTTGTAGGTGCCGCACGTCGCCTGACCGGGCGCGCCTTCGATGTGGCACGGGGCCAGGGCAACCTGCGCGGCCAGGGCTGCGGCGAGGATCACTTGCGCAACCCCAGCAGCACGAGGCCGGCCACCGCCTTTTCGCGCACTTGCGAATCCGGATCGCGCATCGCCTGTTGCAGGGCCGCAACGGCGCGATCGTCGCCGCTCGCGCCGAGCGCGATCGCCGCCTTCTCGCGCACTTGCGCGTCGGTGTCTTCGATGGCGGTGAGCAACGGCTCGACAACTCGCGGGTCGCGCCGGAACGCGAGGCCAATCGCCGCCTTCTCCCGGACCTGCGCGTCTTCGTCGGTGAGCGCCCTCAGCAACGGCCCGATCACGTCGCCACCCGGCGTGAACGCGAGACCGATCGCCGCCTGTTCGCGGACCTGGCCGTCGCTATCGCTCAACGCTTCGACCAGCGCGCCGGTGATCGCCGGGTTGGCCTGATCGGCGCTGCCCTCCATGAGGTTCGGCGCTTTTACCTCCGCCGCCGGTTGCGGTGGGGCTTGCGCCGGCTGTGCACCGAGAATCGCGGTGGCGGCGAGCCCCAGGATCGCGGTTACGATCCAGCGCGTCGATCCGCGCGGGGTGCGCGCGGCATCACCGAGGATCGCGAGGAGCCGCCCCTCGATCGCCGACGGCCGCGCCATGCTGAGCGCCGTGGCCGGCGTCCACGCCGACTGCGTGCGCGCGAGATCGAGCAGCAGCCCCGCGTACGCCGACGGCTTTGCGCCCTGCCGCAGCACTTCGGCGTCGCACGCGCGCTCGCGTTCGCATGCGAGCGCCGCCGCCGCGTACCACACCAGCGGATTGAACCAGTAAATCGCGCAGGCGAGCTGCGCCAGCGCCTGGGTGCGACGATCGTGCCGGCGGATGTGCGTGATCTCGTGCACCAGTGCGGCCTCACGCGATTCAACACTCCAGTGCGCCGCCGACGGCGGCAGCATCACGATGGACGTCAGGAAACCGCCGACGTGCGGACTGCATTCACGGATCGTTTGCCGGACGTGAACGGGACGCGGCAACCCGATGCGATGCGACACCTTCTCCGCTTCCGAAATCCACGCCATCGGCGCGGCTGTTGTTCCTCGCCACACGATCAAGCCGCTAAGGCACCAACAGAAGCCGAACCAACACAGGACAGCCACAGAACCGAGGGTTCCAAGTGTTCCAATCGTTCCAAACGTTCCAAGGCTGGGGTTCTCACGGGGTCCCGCGTTCGCGATCACCGCCAGGGAATCGTCTGGAACCGCATTTGAGAACGTCGCCCTTGGAACATTTGGAACGTCTGGAACAATTGGAACGTTGGGTGCGAGCGGGGTGAGTATGGGCGCGAGCAGGACGATGACGATCGCGACATGAAAGACGAGGTGCCGCGTCGAGGGAGCGCCACGGCGCAGTAGCGCCGCCAGGCCGATGGCCGCGAGCAGGATCGCGGACGTCCGAGCGATGAGGTCGAGATCCATTACCGTCCTTCCTTCCGTGCCCGATCGATCAACGCCGACAGTCGCTCCAGCTCGTCGTTGGACAACGATCCCGACTCCACCAGTGCCGCGGCGGCCTGCGCCGCGGAACCCTCGAAAAACGTTTGGACGATGCGCGTGAGAGCGGAGTTGCGGGCGCGTTCGCGTGGTACCGAGGGCACGTAGACGTAACGCGTGCCCTGCGTCTCATGCGTCGCGTGGCCCTTTTCTTCGAGGATGCGCAGCAGCGTGCGCACCGCGGAGTAGCTCGGCGGATCGTCCATCACGTCGCGGACCTCGGCGGCGGTGGCGGAGCCCTTCGCGTAGAGAATGTCGAGAATCTGGCGTTCGCGACGGGACAACGGGTCGTTGGGAGCGCTCATGCTAAAAAATTCACACTTGCTGATTTTTTAGCACTTCTGTCCCGACAAAGCAATTACTTGCCCCGGACTGAATTGGTCGCATATGCTGGGACTTCCGAAGTGAGACTGGTTCTCATTTCCACACATCCAGGTAGCCCGGCATGCTGCAAGCATTCGTGATCACGTTGCGCGAGGGACTCGAGGCGTTCCTCATCATCGCCATCAGCCTCGCCTATCTTCGTAAGAGCGGCCGGCGCGAGCTGATTCCGGCCGTCCATTGGGGCATCGCCGTATCGGTAGTACTCAGCATCGGCGCCGCCTACCTGTTCCAGATGGCCTCGAACCAGGCCTTGTGGGAAGGCATCCTGGCGCTCGTCGCCGCGGTGTCGGTGGCGTCGCTCACCGTGCACATGTGGCGCACCGCGAAGAAGATCAAGAGCGAGATCGAAGGGCACCTGCGCACTGAGGCCGAGAAGACCGGCACCGGCGCCTGGATCGGCGTATTCCTCTTCACGCTGCTGATGATCTCGCGCGAGGGCATGGAAACGGCGCTGCTCATGGGCACGCTGCTCACGCAGGTGCAGGCGATGTCGATTCTCGGCGGCGCCATCGCCGGCACGCTCGCCGCAGCCGGCATCGCGATGCTCTGGTCGCGCTACGGCCATCGCGTCAACCTCGCCCTGTTCTTCCAGGTGACGGCGATCTTCCTGATGGTGTTCGTCGTGCAGTTGCTGATCTACGGCTTCCACGAACTGACCGAGGCCAACCTGTTCCCGGGCAGCGAGGCGCTGCACTGGGCCACCGAGCCCTACGGGCCCGACGGCGTCTACGGTCAGTACCTGACCTATCTGCTGGTCGCGGTGCCCCTCGGCTGGCTCCTGGTCGCGATGCTGACCGGCGGCACCCGCGCCCAACCCCGTTCATCGATCCCCGGCAAAGCCGCCTAGGCTCCCCGCCGGAGGCTGAGCACAGCGATACTGGCCTCGCTAGTGTTAATTTGGGGCCGTGAGCAGGCCCCCAATTACCTCCACTCTGACGTGGCAGGGCGATCTCCGCTTTCGCGCCGTCACTGGTCAGACCGACATCATCCTCGACAGTGAGAGCCAGGCCGGGCCGTCTCCGGTCGAGGCCGTGGCGATGGCACTGGCTGGGTGCATGGCGATGGACGTCGCCGACATCGTGATCAAGGGACGCCACGAACTGAAGGCGCTCGAGGCGCGCATCGCCGGCGAGCGTGCGCCGGATCCTCCGCGGCGTTTCACACGCTTCACGATGCACTTCACACTGACCGGCACCATCCCGCCGCACGTCGTCGAGCGCGCCATCCAGCTCTCTCGCGACAAGTACTGCTCGGTGTGGCATTCCCTGCGCGCCGATACCGAGCTCGACACGACCTTCGAGGTTACCCCTGCACCCCTCGACTCCGCCAAGCGCTAGCCAAGTGGCAGGCCCTTCGACTCCGCTCAGGGCAAGCCGCAAGGTCTATCTTGACTGGCTGCGCGGCGTCGCCGTGATCGTGATGGTCGGTGCGCACGTCACCGACGCGTGGACACGCATGGAGGATCGCCAGCGCGATCTCTATGGCTACACGGTGTTCACGGCCGGCCTGGCCGCGCCGCTCTTTCTCTTTCTTGCCGGCCTGACCCTGTCGATGGCGGCCTCCTCGCGCATGATCACCGCCGGCCATCGCGCGGCGGCGTCGACGGCGTTGCTGCGCGGCCTGCAGATCTTCGCACTCGCGTTTCTCTTCCGGCTGCAGTCGCAGCTGCTCGGCTGGGGACCGCTCGTCAACTTTCTCAAGGTCGACATCCTCAACGTCATGGGGATCGCGATGGCCGCCGCCGCGCTGATGTGGGGCCTCTCGGCGCATCGCGCCACGCGCATCCTGCTCTTCGCCATCGCCACTGTCGCGGTGAGCATGAGTACGCCCCTGGTCAGGGAGGCCGGCTGGCTGGCGGCATTGCCGGATCCGATCGAGGCCTACATCCGCCCGCTGGCGGGGCGCACCAACTTCGCGTTGTTCCCGTGGTCGGGATTCTTGTTCGGTGGCGCCATCGCCGGCGAGCTCATTGCCGCCGCGAAGACCGAGGCGCAGGAACGCCGGCTGCAGCACGCCTTCGTCGCCGCCGGCGCGCTGGGCATCGCGATCGCCTACGCGCTGTCGTGTCAGCCCTCGATCTACGCGAACGCCAACTTCTGGACCAGCTCGCCGACCTTCTTCTTCATCCGGATGGGGATCAATACGGTCCTGCTCCCGGTGGCCTGGTGGATCGATCGCGTCCACGCGCTGGCGCGCGAGCGCTGGGCAGAGGTGTTCCGCGCCCCCGACGTCCCGGGCCGCGTGGTCGCGACACTCGGCCGATCGTCACTCTTCGTGTACTGGATTCATGTCGAGATGGCCTACGGCACCATTGCGCTCCCGCTGAGGCGAGCGCTGCCGCTCGAACTGTCGCTGCTCGGCACCGTTGTGCTCTGCGCGTTGCTCTACGCGATCGTGCGCTGGAAAGATCGGTTCATGCGGGAAGTCAGGCTGACCGGACCGCTGCAAATCCTGAGTCCGGTCCTAAAGTGAATTCTGCCGGGCGTGCCGGCGGGCTCGCCCAGCGTTAGAACGCGAGCAAGTAGGTCATCTTTGCGATCACCGCGCGGGAGATCAACGCGCCGCTGCGGGCGTCGTGCCGCTCGTTGTAGACCAGGTATATGTCGCTGAGCGGCCGGTGAATGATGTCGAGGCGCACGTTCGAGCTCCACTGGTCGGTGTCGGTGTTGTACTGCACCAGCGCGTTCACGAACACCTTGGTGGTGAAGTAGACGTTGACGCGCCCGGTCACCAGGTGCGTCAGGAACGACCCCGACGCCAGGTCGATGTCGTTGATCTGATCGCTCAGCGACACGTTGAGGTGTTCGTTCATCCGCACGGTGCCGCCGACGGTGTAATTGCGGCGGTAGCCGTCGTAGAACTCGCCGTTGCCGTAGCGCAGGTTCATCGAGAACGGCGCCGCCGAGTTGGTGTTGGCGAGCAGGAAGTATTCCTTGAAGTCGTAGCGGCCCGGATCGACGTAGACGTTCCGCCGCGAGTTGATCGTGAACCGCTCCTCGATCACCTCGACGCTCGGGTTGGCGCCGACCTCGATGAAGGTGCTGTTCTGGAACGTCACCGGCCAGTGCCAGTCCATGTAGCGTGATTCCAGGCCGCCGCCGTCGCGCTTGGTGAAGTTTTCGATCTGGAAGTGCGGATAGGTCTCGCGCATCCAGCTGCGGAAGCGCTCGGGCCGGATGTGTGTGCCGAGGTGGAACTCGCCGTTGTCGACGCCGACGCGCGGCACGAAGCCCATCTCGTCGTTGAAGCGCGAGCCGATGGTCTGGTACATGCCGCGCGTTTCCCAGAAGTCGTCGCGGTAGCTGTAGCTGCTCTTCGAGTACCAGTCGTCGCCTTCACCCGGCACCTTCTCCTGCGGCGAGGCGCTCTGGGCCACGGCGAAGTTGAGGTTGAAGTCGCGGAAGAAGCGGAAGTTGGCATCGCCGCCGAGGGCCCGGTTGTAGCCGTCGCCGCCCTGCTCCTTGTTGAGGAACATCACGCCGACGTCCGAATTGGCGAACACGTCCCTGCGCAGCCGCAGCGCGGTGAAGTTGGTCGCCGGGCTGAGATCCTTCTCCTGCTGCTGGATGTTGAGCGCGCCCACCGACCAGCTGTCGACGCGTCCGGTGAGGCGTGTGCCGCCGAGGATCGGAATGGCCTCGCCCGCCGGCGACAGCCCGATCTGCCGGCTGAAGAAGAAGATCATGTCCTGCGACGCGTTCTGTCGCCCGCCGCCACCACCGCCGCCGCCCTGGCTGCTCGTGCCGAACTGGAACACGCCCGAGTTCTCCAGGAAGAAGTCGCGTTTCTCCGGGAAGAACAGGTTAAACCGCGTCAGGTTCACCTGTTGTTCGTCCGCTTCGACTTGCGAGAAGTCGGTATTGACGGTGAAGTCCCAGGTCAGCCCGGTGGTGACGCCGTACTTCACGTCGAAGCCGGCGTCGTAATCGGGATCGACGCCAGCGGTCCCGACCTTGTTGAAATTGGCGAGCGCGTACGGCTTCACGCGCACGTTGGCACCCGGCCGCAGGCCCTCCAGGTCTTCATACGAGCCCGCCACCGACACGCGCGACAACGACCACTGCCGCCGCAGCGGCGACCAGTAGCTGTTCTCGTTGTGTCGCCGCAGCCGTCGCTGGAAGTTGATGCCCCACGTCTGCAGATCCTCGGGACCGAACTTCAGCGTCTTGAACGGAATCTCGATCTCGGCATACCAGCCGTCGTCGGCAATGCGCGTGCCCACGTCCCAGATGCCGTCCCAGTTCGCGTTGTTGTCGCGTCCTTCGTTGGACATCTGCGAATCCCACTTCGCGCCGGCCGGGTTGATGGCGAACTGGTAGCCGTTACGCTCGTCCTTGAACGTGTCGATCACCACCTGGAAGCCGTCGGCCGACCCGGTGTTGAAGTCCTTGCGCAGCTCGTTGACGATGATCTTGGCCGGCTCGGGATCCCTCGCGAAGACGCCGATGTAGATCGCGCGATCGTCGTAGAGCAGGCGGACCTCGGTGTCGTAGGTGGCGGGCTCGCCTTCTCGGGGATCGTTCTGCACGAAGTTGTTGGCCAGCGGCGCGCCGGCCCACGATGCTTCGTCCAGCCTGCCGTCCAGCGTGACCGGCTGCTCGGTCCGCGCCGCCTTGAGGCGGCGCTGCTCGCGGGCAGTCTCGTAGTTGATGCCGCCGCCGTTCTCGGGGCTTTGCGCCTGGACCGCGGCAGGAATGAGCACAGCTACGCCGACAAACACAGCAAGAATTCGCGTATACATTGACAGCCGTATATCGTCCCCCGAAACGCCGGGGTACCGTGTAACGGATTGTAAATCGGGCAAAAAGGCACGAAAAAACATGAAAGCGATCCTGGTGGTTCTCGTCGCGTTGTCGTGTTCGGTTCCCACCTCTGCGCAGGAGGCCAGGCGCCGCTGGGAAATTCAGCGCCAGATTCGGCTCGACAAGTTCGAGCAGGTGCTGCCGCGCGCGATGCGCGACAACGGCATCGACATGTGGATCGTCGCGGTCAAGGAGAACCATTACGACCCGCTCTGGAACGATCTCGGGCGCGGTTATGTGACGGGCATCGGCTATTACGTGTTCACCGATCGCGGCGGCGATCGCATCGAGCGTGCCGCGCTCGGGCCGAGCGGCTACATGCTCAACGAGTCGGGCGCCTACGACATCATCGCAGCCGCGTCCACGCTCGCCGCGCACGTCAAGCAGCGCAATCCCAAACGTATCGGCCTCAACATGTCGGACGAGATCGGGCCGGCCGACGGCCTGTCGGTGACCATGCTCGCGCATCTCAAGAAGACCCTCGGCGACACCTACGCGAGCCGCTTCGTCTCCGCCGAGAAACTCGTCGCCGACTTCCGCTCGCACCGCGTCGCCTCCGAGATTGTCGCGTTCGGCGAAGCCGCCGGCATTGAAACGACCACGGGCCCGCTCGGTCAGGGCACGGCCAACGCCGTCGGCATGGCGATCGCGGAG
>JALDXK010000159.1:0-11193 GCA_032155105.1 Acidobacteriota bacterium | reverse complement strand
AGGCTGGGTCGCGCGGCGTGTGGACCCGGCGGCGGTGGCCGACAAGGTGGCCGAGTACCTCGCGGCGGAAAAAGTCGTGGGCCTGTTGCAGGGGCGGATGGAGTTCGGGCCGCGTGCCCTCGGCGCGCGCTCGATTCTCGGCGATGCCCGCTCGCCAAAAATGCAGGCGGTGATGAACCTGAAGATCAAGTTCCGGGAATCCTTCCGTCCATTTGCGCCGGCGGTGTTGCGTGAACACGCCGGGGCATGGTTCGACTTGGACGAAGAAAGTCCCTACATGCTGCTGGTCGCCGACGTGAAGCGCGACCGGCACGTGCCGCTCCCACCGCAAGCCGACTCACTGTGGGGCATCGAGCGGCTGAACGTGCCACGCTCCACAATTCCGGCGGTGACGCATGTGGATTATTCAGCGCGCATCCAGACCGTTCGCCGCGACTCGAATCCGCTGTATCACGACATCATTGCCGCGTTTCACGCGCGCACCGGATGCCCGGTGATCGTCAACACCTCGTTCAACGTGCGCGGCGAGCCGATGGTGTGCTCGCCGCAGGATGCCTATCGTTGCTTCAGGCGCACCGAAATGGATGTGCTCGTACTCGAGAACTTCATCCTCGAACGCGAGGCGCAGCCGGCGATGGAGGCGGATGAGTCGTGGCGAAAGGAATTCGCGCTTGACTGAGCTCAGCGATCGGCCGGAGCGACTGTCGGCGGCGGCCTACGTCGAGTTGCTGCGCAACCTGACCCGCCGCGAGATCATGGGCCGGTACAGCCAGTCGTTGTTCGGCGCGGGGTGGGCCATCGCGCAGCCGTTCGCGATGATGGCGGTGTTCACGCTCGTCTTTTCACGGCTCGGCCAGATCCCGTCTGGCGGTGCGCCGTACCCGCTGTTCGCCTTCGCGGCCCTCGTGCCGTGGTTCTTCTTTTCGAACTCCGTGAACTCCGGGACGATGAGCCTGGTGGCGTATCGGAACATTGTGACCAAGACCTATTTCCCGAGGGAGATCGTGCCACTGGCGCAGGTCGGCTCGCGCCTTGTCGATCTCACGGCGGCATCCAGCCTGTTCGTGCTGCTGCTGATCTATTACCGCACGCCGGTCAGCCCGTGGATGTGGCTGTGGCCGCTGTTCGTGGGACTGCTAATCCTCTTCACGCTCGGCGTGACGCTGGCGACGTCGGCCATCAACGTGTTCTACCGTGATGTGAGCCCGGTGGTACAGATCAGTCTGCAGTTGTGGCTGTATCTGACGCCGGTGGCGTACCCGCTGTCGGCGGTGCCGGCCGAGTACCAGCCGTACTTCCTGCTGAATCCATTGACGGGCGTCATCGAGGGGCTGCGTGCGACGGTCGTGTTCGGCCGCGCCCCAGACTGGAGCGTCGTCGGCGCGTCGGCCGTGCTGATCGTCGCCATCTTCGTCGGCGCGCTCGTCCTGTTCAAGTCCACCGACAAGTACTTCGCGGACGTCATTTGACCGCCATCCAACTCGAGCACGTCACCAAGCGGTACCGGACCGGACGCTCGCGCACGTTTGTCGACCTTGCTGCGTCGGCATGGCGCGACTGGCGGGGCCAGAGCGACGCCGTCTACAGCACGTCGAAAGGGCGCATCGATTCGATGATCCATGCGCTCCGCGACGTATCGTTTACGATCCCGACGGGCGCCGGCGTTGGCGTGATCGGCCGCAATGGCGCCGGCAAGACGACGCTGTTGAAGTTGATCTCGCGCGTGACGTGGCCGACGCGGGGGAAGGTGCGCGTCGCCGGACACGTCGTGTCGCTGATCGAACTTGGCGCCGGTTTTCACCCAGAACTTACCGGGCGCGAGAACGTCTACCTTGGGGCCGGTTTGTTCGGGCTGACGCGCCGCGAGATCGATCGGCAGTTCGACGCCATCGTCGCGTTCGCCGACGTCGAGAGCTTAATCGACACTCCGATGAAGCGCTATTCGTCCGGACTGTACGCCCGGCTGGGTTTCAGCGTCGCGATTCACAGCCGTCCCGACATCGTCCTCGTCGACGAGGTGCTGTCGGTCGGCGATGCCGCGTTCCGTCGCCGCGCGCTGGAGGCGCTCCGCCAGTTGATCGCGGATGGCAAGACCGTGCTCTTCATCTCGCACGACATGTGGAACGTGCGCCGGTTGTGCACGCAGATCCTCTGGATGGAAGAGGGCCGGGTGCGGGACTTTGGCGACGCCGGCACGATCGCGGAGCGCTACATGAACGAGGTGAACCTGCAGGCGCTGCAGAACCAGGCCTCGTCTTTGCAGAGCCACCGCGGCGGCACTGGAGAGGTTCGTTTTGACCGTGTCGACGTCATCAACGCCTCCGGCGAGCCGGCAACGCTGTTCACCGCCGATGAGACGCTGACGGTGCGGGCGTCATATGTCACGACCAAGGCCGCAGAGCGCCCTGTCTTTCAGGTCGCGATTGTCGACGTCGACACTGGAGTGATCGTCACGACGGCCACGACGATCGGCCAGCCCGGCCCGGCGGTGGTCGAGGGAGCGGGTTGCATCGAATTCCGGTTTGCGCGGCTGCCGCTGAGGCCGCGCCAGTATGTCTTGCGCCTGTCGATCACCGATGCGCATCAACTGGCGTCGTACGATCAGGTGCTCGCGGGGCCGCGATTCGCGCTCACCGGGCGCGGCGGCGTCGACAGCCTCGCCGATGAGCAGGACGGCCTCGTGTCGCTGCCGTTCGACGTGATCCACACCAGCGGAGCGGTACGGACGTGAGCGAGCGTTCGGTGTTCATCTCGATTCCGCACGGCACCAGCGCCGGCAACGTGCTGCGCGCCGGTGGAATGCTCGATCGCATCCGTAGCGCGCATCCCGACCTCACCATCGTGTTGTTGTCGCCGATGTCGCGCGACGCGGCCTTCGTCCGCGAGTTTGAGCGCCCAGGTCTCGTGATGGTGGACCAACCGGCCCATGTCCCAAACGGCCTCGAGGCGCGGCTGCTGTCGCTCGTGCAGGCGAGTTATCTGAGCGGTGGCCAGACCGAGTCGGTGAAGATCCGGCTGCAGGAGGCGCGCGCGCAAGGCATCGTGCGATGGCTTGGCGTGAAGGCCCTGCTCGGCAAGGCCCTGGTCGAGCCGTTCACGAGGAATGGGTCGCGCTACGCACTGTCGGATCGCCTCGTCTCGCACCCGGCCATGGAGCAACTGTTCGATCAATATCAGCCGCTACTGGTGGTCGCCGCCAATCCCGGCCTGGTGTTCTCGGAAGTGCCGATGCTGCGCACGGCGCGCCGCCGCAGCGTGACGAGCATGGTCGTTGATGCCAGTTGGGACAACTTCACCAACAAGTTGCTGCCCGTCCGCCAGGCCGACCGGTTGGTGGTGTGGAACGAGATCATGAAGGCGCAGGCCGCGACGCTGCACGGCTATCGGCCCGAGGCCGTGACCGTAACCGGCGCGCCGCAATTCGACGCACACTTCCGGCGCGAGGCGCGCACGCCGCGCGAGGCGTTCTTTCGTCGTATCGGCGCCGATCCGAATCGCAAGCTCATCGCCCTCACAACCACGCCGCGCTCGTTGTATTCGGATCACGACTACGTGCTGCGCGTGCTCGCCGACGCCATGCAGGCGGGAACCTTCGGCGCCGCGCAAATTCTCGTGCGGCTGCACCCGCGAGACGAGGTGGCCGCTTACGACACCTTCCACGGAATGCCGGGTGTGATCATCGAAAAGCCGTTCCGCGACACCGTCAAGGTCGCCGACGGACTCGCCATCGACGTGATGCCCGAGCACCAGCGGCACCTGGGAGACACGTTGTGCCACGCCGATGTTGTCGTCAACGTGGCGTCGACGATCACGATCGAAGCCTGCATCTTCAACACGCCGGTCGTGAACATCTGCTTCGATGGTCCGCAGCCCACCCCGTTCGTCAAGTCCGCCACGCGCTACTACTCGTTCACGCACTACGTGAACATCACCGCGAGGAACGCGGTGCGGGTGGCGACGAGCGCCCAGGCGATGGTCGAGGCGGTTGGCCGATACCTCTCCGATCCGATGCTGGATGCGGAGGGCCGCAGCCAGGTGGTGCGCGATCAATGCCAGTTCACCGACGGGCAATCGGCGGCGCGCGTCGTCGCCTCCGTGCTCGATGAGCTGGAGCGCGCCGGTATGTCGGCCGGCCGGCGAAGGATTTCGGCCTGAGGATCTGTCACGTGGCGCCGGAGTTGCTGCCCGTGCCACCGACGCGAGGCGGCGCGATCGAGCGCTGGATTCGCGACGCATCGGTCACGCTGGCGGCGCGGGGGCACGACATGCATGTGATCGCGCGCGATCATGGCGACGGCGTCAGCCAGCGGGTCATCGACGGGGTGTCCTATCACTTTGTGACGCTGCCGCACTTTGTCGCTGAAGGGCGGCTCGCCGGCTTGCTGCGCGGCCTGTGGTACTTCGTCGTTGTGCGACGGCTGTTGCGGGAGCTCGAGCCAGACGTCGTGCATCATCACAGCCGTCCTTCCGGCCTCTGGATCACGCGCCGTCGTGGCGCTGCCGCCCGCCACGTGATTTCGCTGCATAGCATGGACTACGGCTGGGGCTTCGGCCACCGCGCCTGGGATCGCGGCCTGTTTGGCCGCGGATTGCGGCAGGCCGCGCGCGTGCTGTGCGTCTCCAAGTTCATTCACGCGCACACCGTCGAGCGGTATCCCGCGATCACGCGGATGGCGACCACGCTGTACAACGGCGTCGACGGCAACCTGTTTCGACCCTCGTCAGACGGCGTCGCGAATGGCCGCACCGTGTTGTACGTCGGCCGAGTTGAGGAGCGGAAAGGCGTCGCGGTGCTCGTCGACGCGTTCGAGCGCATCATCAGCCATGCTGCTCCCGATGCGCGCCTGCTGATTGTGGGGCCGCATTCGTACTGGGATGCGCAACCGTCCGGTTACTATCAGCGGCTCGTCGAGCGCTGTGCCGGCAATGCGCGGATCGAAATGCGTGGTCCCACGTACGCAGACGAGGAACTGGCGGCGGTCTACCGCAGCGCCGCCGTCAGCGTCGTGCCGTCGGTGTTTCCCGAAGCGCTTGGATTGACGTCGCTCGAAGCGCAGGCATCGGGCGCGCCGGTGGTGGTCTCGGATTCGGGCGGACTGCCTGAGACCGTCGCACCGGGGGAGAGCGGCGTGGTGGTCGAACGTCAGAACGCCGACCAACTGGGTCATGCGGTGGCGTCGCTGCTCGCGGACGAGCCGCGCCGCCTGACTATGGCGGGCGCGGCTCGGTCGTGGGTCCTGCGTACGTTTTCCTGGGACGTGATCGCTGCACAGCTGGAAACGATCTATCGCGACGTCCTGACATCGCCGGTCGGGAGTCGTGGATGAAGTTCGCCATTCGCGACGACGACACGTCGTATTTCGCGGATCCGGAACGCCTGCAGTGGCTCTACGGCGACATCTGGACTCACGCGCCCGTGTCGCTTGCCGTGGTACCTAAGGCAGCGGGATTCCGCGATAAGGCGATCCCCGAGCGATACTGGCGCGCCGAGCGGAAGTTTCCGCTCGAAGAGAACGCCGCCCTCGTGTCGTTCTTGAGGCCGCTCGTGGCTTCGTCTCGCGTCGCTGTGGGGCAGCACGGGTTGACGCATGAAGAATTTCCCGACGGGTATGAGTTCCAGGCCGCGCCCGACCTGGAATCACGCGTGCGCGAAGGACGCGACTACCTCGAACGCGTGCTGGATACCAGGGTGAGTGTGTTCGTGCCACCACATAACGCGCTGTCGAAACGCGGACACGCGGCCACTGCCGCGGCGGCGTTGAATCTGCTCGGATCGTTTCTCTACTTCAACCCGTCGCTGCGCCCCTGGGATCGTCGGACATTTGGCAACTGGCGGCGGGTCCGCGCCTATCGGGCGCGCACGGGCCGCAGCAAACACGATCGCTGGATTTACCCGTACGTGCTGCGCTACGACCGGCACGCGGAGTTCGGCTGTCACAGCCTGATTCCCGGCACCACCTTCGACGAGTTGAAGAGCGCCTTCAACGAAGCGAGATCCGTCGGCGGTGATTTCTGTATCGCGACGCACTACTGGGAAGTAGATACCGGATTGAAGTCGGTGTTGCTCAGCATGTTGGACTACGCGTCGAAGCACAATGACGTCACGTTCGTGACCGCCGACAAGCTATTCGACCCTCACTGATGAGCACACCGTCGTTTCACAGTAGTCAGGTGTTGGTCCTCGGCGGCCTGGGCTTCATTGGGTCGGCGCTGACATCGCGACTGGTGCGTGCGGGGGCGAAGGTGACGGTGCTGACGCCGGTGCGCGAGCATCATGCCGCAGCCGCGGACGCGTTCGAACGTGACGGCGCGCGCATCGTCGAAGGTGACCTACGCGACCAGGCGCTGATGGGCGAACTGGTGCGCGGTCAGCGCATCGTCGCAAATCTCGCCGGTCGCTCCGGCGCCGTCCGCAGCATGGAAGATCCGTGGACGGACCTCGACGTGAATCTGCGCGGGTCGCTGGTAGTGCTCGAAGCCATGCGGCATGTGAATCCGGAAGCGACGTATCTCTGCGTCGGCTCTCGTCTCGAGTATGGACGGGCCCGCACCTTGCCGGTCGCCGAAGACGCGAGCGGCGAGGCACTGTGTCTTCACGGAGTTCACAAGCAGACGATCGAGGCATACCTGCGGCTCTACCGTGAGTTGTTCGGCCTTCGCTACATCGTGGCGCGCGTCACGAATCCATATGGTCCCGGTCAACCCCGCGGCCGAACGGCATACGGCGTGGTGAATCGGCTGATCCAGCTGGCAGTGGCCGATCACGAGCTGCCGATCTATGGCGACGGTGCACAACTGCGAGACTACATTCACGTCGACGATGTGGCGGCAGCGCTGCAATCGCTGTTGGGCGCGGCCGAGGGATCCGAGCGGGTGTTCAACGTCGCCAGTGGCACCGGCACGAGGATGATCGATCTCGCGAACCAGATCATCCGGATCGCTGGCGCGGGGCGCGTCGTGCACCGCGAGTGGCCACCACTGGCGCAGCTCGTCGAGACCGGCGATTTCGTCGCCGACATCTCGCGGATCGCATCGACGATAGGATGGCGGCCGACGATCGATCTCCAGTCGGGGCTCGAGGACACGGTGGCGTTCTATCGGGCGGCGGTCGCCTGAATGCCACCGCGCGCTGTCAAAGTGCTGTATGTCGCGCACGCCTTCGAGGTCGGCGGCGCCGAGGAAATGGTGCTCAACCTTGCGCGGCATCTGCCGGCGCCGTTTTCGCCGGCCGTGTTGTGCATCCATCACGCGGGCGCCATAGGTGAAGAGATTCGACAGAGCGGCGTCCCCTTCCGAGTCCTCGGGCTCGAGCCCGGCATGCGCAGGCCGTTCCATTGGCTGCGCCTCCGCGACGCACTGCTCGAGATGCAGCCCGACATCGTGCACACGTTCTTGCTCACCGCGAGCCTCTATGGACGGTTCGCCGCGATGATGGCCGGCGTGCCGATCGTGATCGGAACCGAAGTCAACCTCTACGCCAACAAACAGCGCGCGCACATCCTCGCGGAGCGCTGGCTGATGCACAGCACCGATGCGCTGATCGTCTCGGCCGAGTCGGTGCGCGATTTCTACGTGAAGCAAATCTCGGTGGACCCCTCGAAGATCGAGGTGATCTACAACGCCGTCGACTTCGCGCAGCTCGAGTCCACGGTACCGCGGGCGGCGTGGCGCGCGGCCATCGGCATCCCGGATGATGCATCGGCCATCGGCATCATTGCGCGCCTCACCGCGCAGAAGGCGCACGAGGTGCTGTTCGAGGCTGTTGCGCGACGGCCCGACCTTGCCCAGGTCTATGTCGTGGTGGTGGGCGATGGCGAACGTCGCAGTGAACTCGAGCAGATGACCGTGTCGCTCGGCATCGCCAATCGGGTCCGCTTTCTGGGTGCGCGTCGTGACCTGGGCGACATGCTGGCGGCCGTGGACGTGTTTGCCATGCCGTCACTGTGGGAAGGGTTGCCACTGTCGCTGGTGCTCGCGATGGGCAGCGGCCTGCCGGTGGTTGCGACCCGCGTCGCTGGCATCCCGGAGATCGTGGACGACGGCGTCACGGGCCTGCTGGTGCCACCCGGCGATGCCGCCGCGTTGGCGTCGGCGCTATCCACAGCCGTTCATAACCGTGAAGACAGTGCCCGCATGGGTGCCGCAGCCCGCGCATTCGTGCTTCCGCGGTTCACCGCCGGTGCCTACGTCAGCGCCATGATGTCGCTCTATCAGCGCTTGCTCGCCGGCAAGGGGCTTGCGTGACGCTCGGGATTCTCTACCACATGCCGTTCTGGCAGCGCCCCGACGGCTCGCTGTGGGAATCGGAAGGGTCGTTTGCGCGGTACGTGGATTCGCTGGCGCCGTACTTCGACGAAGTCGTGTTGTCGGTGCCGGTATTCGACCGGCCTCAGACGTCCGGCTCGCGCGTGCGATCGACGAACGTGCGCCTGGCGCCGCTGCCGTATTTTCCAGGACCCAGGCAGTTCTATCCGATGCTGCCGCGCCTCCATCGCCGGCTGGCTGAGTGGACCGCGCAGTGCGACGTGATCCACTTGCGCGTGCCGTCGCCCGCAGCGGTGTTTGCGTTTCGACTGGCCCGCCGTCGGCAGAAACCGATCTTCCTGCTCGTGGTCGGCGACTACGAAGCGCTGCTGCCGCACCTGCCGTATCGCGGCATCAAGAAGCTGCTGTTCGGGTGGTACGTCGCGTTCGAGGAGTGGGCCCTCCGCCGCATGACCCGAGGGGCGTTGACCTTTGCCAACGGTGCGGCGCTGCGCGAGAAGCACGAGTCCCAGGGCGCCACGGTGTTCGAAACCAAGACCACCACGCTCAGCGCGTCGGATGTCGTGGTGCGCGCCGACACGGAGCTGTCGAAGCCGCTGCGGCTGCTGACCGTCAGCCGCATCGATCCGCGCAAGGGATTACGCATCCTGCCCGCCGCGATCGCGGAACTCGTCAGCGCCGGCCACGACGTCACGCTCGATCTCGTCGGACCGACGATCGGCTTGATCGGCGAGGAAGAAAAGGCCGCCATCGCCGCCGAAGCGATGCGGCTCGGCGTGGCCGATCGAATCACCCTCACGGGACCGATCGAGCTCGATCGATTGATCGCCGTCTACCGTAACTACGACGTGTTCGTGTTGCCGACCCGGCCAGGGGAGGGCGTGCCGCGCGTCCTGATGGAGGCGATGGCCAACGGCCTGCCCGTGATCACGACCCGCGTCTCCGGAATCGGCAGCCTGGTGACGCATGGCGAGAATGGCATCGTCATCGACGGAGCGACGCCGGGGGCCGTGGCGCGGGCCGTGCGGTTGCTGGTCGATCAACCGGCGGTGCGGCGTGCCGTCATCGAGGGCGGGTACAAGACAGCGCGCGCCCACACGCTCGAGCGCCAGGCGGCGCAGATGATGCGGATTGTCTCGGAACAACTGCGTCTGCCGATCCGGGCGCCGCGCGTGGCATGAAGGTCTGCTTCGTGATTCCCACGCTCAGCGGCGGCGGTGCCGAGCGCGTGGCGGTGACGGTGTTGAGCGCCCTCGATCCGTCGAAGTTTGAACGCGTGCTCTATCTCTTCAACGACCAGGGCGTGTATTTCGACCGCCTCGATCCGCGCGTCGAAGTGGTGATCGGCGGTGGCGGATCGTGGCTGTCTCGCCTCCGGCGCCTCGTGGCGTTCCTGCGCCACGCCAGGCCCGACATCGTGATGCCGTTTCTCAGTTACTTCATCACCGCCATTGCCGCTGTTCTCGCTCGCTCGCGGGCGCGCGTCGTGTTCAATCAGGGCACGCCGACCACTGGCTTCTTATCGGATCCGGACTTCAAGTGGCGCGGCCGTTGGCGACGGACGCTGTTCACCTGGGCGACGTCGTTCTTCTACCGACGCGCGGATGCGGTGGTCGTGACCTCGCAGGGCGTGGCCGACGATCTTTCGCGCGGGTACGGCGTGCCACGCGCTCGGCTGCGCGTTGTGCACAACCCCGTCGACCTTGACGCGATTGCGGGCGCGGCGTCGGCCTCTGTCGCTCCGCAGCGCACGCCCGGAGAGAGCGTGGTGGTGTCCGCCGGCCGGCTGGCCGGTGTGAAGAACTACCCGTTGCTCATCGACGCGCTCGGGATGATCAACCGCGAGCGTCCCGTGGGCGCATGGATCCTCGGCGAGGGAGAGGAACGATCGCGGCTCGAGCGGCTCGCTGCCGCTTCACCGGTGGCCGCACGCGTGCAGTTCCTGGGTTTTCAGTCCTCGCCATGGCCGTGGATCGCCCAGGCCGACGTCTTCGTGCTGACGTCGGTGTACGAGGGCTTCGGCAACGTCCTCATCGAGGCCATGGCGTGCGGCGTGCCGGTTGTCGCCACGCGTTCGCCGGGCACCGTCGAGATCGTCACGGATGGTGTCAACGGCCTGCTCGTCGAGCACACGGCGGAATCGGTGTCGGCCGCGGTGTTGCGACTGCTGGGCGACCCGGGCTTGCGTGCCCGGCTGGTGGCGCGGGCCCGCGAGGATGTGCGTCACTACGACACGCCGGCAGTGGCCGCGCGGTACCAGCAGTTGTTCGAGGAGTTGGTGGCGTGACGGCGGTGATGTACGGGAGCGCGCCGCTGTTGTTCGCGCTCGCAGCCGGTGCGCTGCTTGGCGCCCTGTATTCGGCGTCGCCGCTGACCACCCTTTGCGTTCCGGCCGTGGCGTGGCTGACGGCGCGGATCGTTCGGGACGCGTCGCCGCGCGAGCGTCAGTGGGTGATTTCGCTGGTGACGCTGGCAGTGACGCTGCGGCTGCTCGCCATCGCCGTGCTGTTCCTGACGGCAGGTCCCGACCAGCCGTTTGCCACGTTCTTTGGCGACGAGGAATTCTTCCAGCACCGCAGCATGTGGCGACGCAACGTCGGGCTCGGGATACCGATTTCAACCGCCGACACGATTTACCTGTTCGACGAGGTCGGCTGGTCGAGCTACCTGTATATCCTGGCGTTCATCCAGGCCCTGGTCGGGGCCGCACCGTACGGGGTTCACGTTCTGAACCTGTCGCTGTACGTCGCCAGCGTGTTGCTCGTCTACCGCCTCGCGCGCCCGGCCTACGGCGGCGCTGCGGCGCTGATCGGATTGGTGGTCCTGCTGTTCTGGCCGACGCTGTTCGTGTGGTCCATCTCCGCGCTGAAGGAGCCGCTGTATTGCTTCGTGGCCGCGGTGGAGCTGTGCGGCGCGGTGGTGCTGGTC
>JALDXK010000158.1:0-11194 GCA_032155105.1 Acidobacteriota bacterium | reverse complement strand
CGACGGGTGCGACGTGTAGGTCTGGTTCTGATCGACGAACGGCGTCGTCTGGTTGGTCGCTTCATGATCCGCGTCGACGGTGGCGCGGGTGAGCGCCATGAAGTTGGGTCCGCCGGTCACGAACAGTGGATCGTCCGGCTGCAGCGGGACGAAGACCGTGCCGTTGCCGCCCTTGTTCACCAGGTCGAGGCCATGGTCAAAGAACTGGCCGAAGAACGTGAACATCGAGTTGAAGGGCGCGGAGAGGCCGACGTCGGTGGCAACGTTCGCGATCGGCAGTGTCCCGAGCGGATCTTCCATCGGGGTGCACGTGTCAGTAGTGCCATCAGGAGGTACCGTGCAGCCCGCAACCACTCGCGCGGCGGGGTTCCTCTTCGTCTGATCAGCAATCAGGTTGCTGATGATGCGCGGCTGCCGGTCGGCAACGGTGCCCTCGAGCTGCTCGTACGACGTCCCATCTTCGGCCGGCCGGAACACCGGCGTCGTCATGCGCGGGAAGAGTTGATCCGAGGCGCCAAACGTCGTCTGACCAGGGGTGAGGTGGTTGCACGACCCGTCCACGGTCCGCAGTCCAAAGGGCAACCGCCGTTCGTTGACCTGGTTCAGCCCAGGTCCGAAAAGGGCTGCACAGGGGTCACCGCCGGGAGCGAGCGGCGACGCCGAGTGAGCCTGGGCAATCTGAATCTGGCGGAAGATGAACCGCAGGTCACCGGCGTCGAGTTCGAACCCGGCACCGACCGGCGCCTGCGCACTCACGGCTGGCACGAAGGCCGGACCGCCCGCCGGCGAGATGAGGAGCGCGATCGTCATCACGACGGCCCATCGCTTCTGCGCACGCGAACGACGACACGTGGGGAGGCAAAGATCGATCATGGTTTCCTCTCCGTCTTGCGTAGGTTGTGGGGCTTGCTGGACGCGGTGAGGAGACTAGGTGGGTAGTACTGGCGGAGCCAATGGGGGTGTCCCGATGTTCGGCGGGGAAAACTCTTGATGGATGACGGGGGATTTCCCGCCTGAGACTTCTACCAGATCCCCGACGTCGACACGGTCATACCAGGCGGTCTACAGCGTGACGAGGCCCTCGCGAATCGCGTAGCGGACGAGACCGGCGGTGTCGTGGATGTCGAGTTTGGCTTTGATGCGCGACCGATAGGATTCCGCCGTCTTGGTGGTGACGCCCAGGAGATCCGCGATTTCCTTCGTCGACTTGCCTTCGGCGACCAGTTGCAGCACGTGCCGCTCGCGCGGCGTGAGCGGATCGTCGCCAATGGGGTTGCCGGTGAGATAGGCGCCCAGCAGGATGGTCGACACTTGCGGGCTCATATAGGTTCTGCCGAGGGCCACCTCACGGATCGCGTCGATCAGTTCGTCGGCCGCCTGCGTCTTGATGACGTAGCCGCGGACGCCGGCGCGAAAGGCCGCGGCGATCTGCCGTTCCTCGGCATGCATGGTCAACACGATGACGTGGCAGTGCGGCGCAATCAGGAGTAGCTCGCGCGCAGCTTCGACGCCGTTCATGCGCGGCATGCCGATGTCCAGGAGGCCGACGTCGAACTTGACGGTGCGCGCGAGCCGGATGGCTTCATGGCCGTCTGCCGCCTCGCCGACGACGTCGTACCCGCCGCGTTCGAGGAGCGACCGCAGGCCCTCGCGCACCACCAGGTGATCGTCCGCGAGCAGGATACGCAGCGGCATTTAGCGTTTCAATGGAATCGCCGCAATCAGCCGGGTGCCGAGGCCGCACCCCGAGTCGATGGTCAGCACACCGCCGAGCGTGGAGAGCCGCTCGTGGATGCCCTGTAGTCCGAGTCCCATGCCGCCACGCCGCTCGATCGCCGCCAGGTCGAAACCGACGCCATCGTCGCGAATCGTGCACCAGAGGACACCTGCCTTCGGCTCCACGTGGATGGAGGCGTGCGTCGCCCGCGCGTGCCGGCCGACGTTGGTCAGCCCTTCCTGCGCCATCCTGTAGACGGCCGTGGCTATCGCGTCGGTCAGGCGAGGAGGCAAAGTTGCGGACACGGTGGTGGCGACGCCGTGGCGGGCTGCGAAGCCGCGGCCCAGAAACTCCAGCGCGGCCACGACCCCGACCTCCGCGAGCACACGAGGATGAAGCTCGTGTGCCACGTGGCGCAGCTGCTCTTCGACGGCGGCCAGATGCGTCTTGACGACACAGAGCCGCTCTCGCGAGAGGGCAGGAAGATCGCGCGCCGCTTCCTCCAACGCGAGGTACGCGGCGGCGAGCAGTTGGCCCGCTTCATCGTGCAACGCCTGGCCAATCGCGCGGGCCTGCTGCTCCAGGGCGGTGTTCAGTCGAACACGGTATTGTTCGTCAGGATCGGATCGCGACGGGAGAGCACCGACCGCAGTGCTGCCGCCGATGCGCATCGATGCCTGATGTGGGGTCGTCGGTCGGAGCAGCTGCTCTGCACGGCCGGGGCGATGTTCAGGCGAACCGGGGTACTGCACGCTCTTCATGTTGCAATCTCACCGCGTGCACCAGCCTCGTCTCACCGCTGCGCCGATAGATTAAGACAGCCAACGAGGGGCCTGATGGCACGTGGACGAACCATTTCTTGCCTCGCCAGCCACGGCGATGGCTGGCGCGATTCACTGGCACTTCGGATCGCCTGGACGGAGGAGCGAGTTCAGTGAAGGCCCGAGGCCATCCCGCTCACCCGTGAGCAGCGCTCACAAGCTTCCGAACTCATGCATTACGTAGTTCTCTGAGAGCCGTTTTTCCGACCTCCACGGACCGGCAATTCGCACCGCCAAGCTCTGCAACTGAGCTCGAGTTTATAAACAGCTGGGGTAACGAAAACCGCGACATTGTAGCTGGGATTGTCGCTTGTTGTCCGGCAATTTTTCAGAGGTCGAAAAAATTTACGGAGTGGTCAAAAAGAGCGGATTGCTTGGGAATTTAACGTAGTGCGTCGTGGACTATCCGAACCGACTGACTGTAGCGCGCTTTAGGGACAGTCGGGTTCACCTTTAAAGACAATCGTGATCCAAACGGCGATGGAAGAGCCGGTGAGAGAGGCCGGAACGTAGCAACGATCATCGATCCTCACGAGCGTATACTCTCGGCTGCTGGGCAGCAGTTTCCTGGAAGCTCATCCGCAAAGGAGAGACCCATGGGTTCGACACGACCGGCTCGACGTGAATTCCTCAAGAGCGGCGCCGCGCTGGCTGGTGGTTTGACCCTGGGAGCCGCAGCGCCCGCAAGCGGCCAGGCACCCGCGGGCGACCAGGCGCACCACTCGCCGCCAATGATCAAGGAAGGCAAGGATCAGATTGCCTACGGCGATCGATCGCCTCACGTCACGTCCGTACGCATTCCACACGGCGGCCGGCCATCACCCGATAACTGGGGGCTCACGTTTCATGTGGCGGCGCCGCTTCAGGATTCGGTGGGGGTGATCACGCCATCCTCGCTGCATTACATGGGCACGACCCGTGGCTCGTTCCTCCCGGACATTGATCCGCGGGAGCACCGCCTCATGATTCACGGCCTGGTGGACCGTCCGCTGACGTTCACCGTGGACGAATTGAAGCGGCTTCCTTCCGTGACGCGCATTCATTTCATCGAGTGCGCGGGGAACCGGTCGTCGCGCAGGGCGAAGACCGTTCAAGACACGCACGGCATGACGAGCTGCGCCGAATGGACCGGCGTGCTGCTGTCCACGCTGCTCAAGGAATGCGGCCTGAAGAACGGGGCCTCCTGGTTCGTCGCTGAAGGAGCGGAGGAAGTGAAGGGCGCGTCGAGCATGCCGATCGCCAAGGCGATGGACGACTGCCTTGTCGCGTATGGCATGAACGGAGAGCTGGTGCGGCCGCAGCAGGGATTTCCGGTGCGGCTGATGGTTCCCGGCTTCGAAGGCATCTTTCACACCAAGTGGCTGCAGCGCATCAAGGTGGTCGACCGCTACTACATGAACTACAACGACTACGGGCATCTCGATCGCGATCCGAAGGTCGCGGCGCTGGACTACCAGATCGGGCCCAAGTCGGTCATCACGTACCCGTCCGGCGCACAACAGCTGCCCGGCCGCGGCTTCTACGAGATCAGCGGTCTCGCCTGGTCCGGCGGTGGCGCCATCAAGCTGGTGGAAGTGTCGACCGACGGTGGCAAACGTTGGAACAAAGCCGAGATCAAGGGAGCGGCGCAGCGCATGGCGCATGCGCGGTTCGGCTACATGTGGAACTGGGACGGACAAGAGACCGAGTTGCAGTCGCGGTGCACGGACGAAATCGGCCAGGTGCAACCGTCACGCGCACAGATCGCGAAGTACTGGAACAGGCCCTTCGATGCCACGTTCAGCGTGCCTGGTCTCGACAACAGCATTCAGCCGTGGAAGATCGCCAGCGACGGGAGCGTCACCAATGGCTTTGCTTAGCGTTCTCGCGGTCGCGTTGCTGATGGGCGCCTCAGTGCTGGCGCAGTCGCAAACCTATGGCGTGGGCCGCCCGCCGACTGCGGAGGAAATCCGCGCATGGGATATCGCGATCGGTCCCACCGGAGAGGAACTCCCGCCCGGGCGCGGAACCGTCCGGGAGGGCGCACAGCTCTATCGCACGAAAGGGTGCGCAGCATGCCACGGTGCGTCAGGCCTCGAGGGCAAGGCGCCGATTTTGAAAAGCAAGAATGGCGCGAATCCTGACGTCTGGGCGCGCGGGCGAATCCTGCCAGTTCGCGCGCCGTTCGCGACCACGGTGTGGGACTACATCAATCGCGCCATGCCCCTCAATGGAGAGGGAACGCTCACCGCAAATGAGGTGTACGCGCTGACGGCGTATCTCCTTTTCATCAATGATGTCGTCCCGGAAGACGTGGTCCTCGACCCTCAGACCCTGCCGAAGGTCAAGATGCCCATTGGTGATAACTACGCCGCGCTGCCTGAGTGGAAGCCCAGGACGCCGCGGCTGAAGGGTTACCCGCACTAGTCGGCGTCGGTTCGGACGGGCAAGAGCGCCAGGATGTATGAACGAGACGCTGAGCGCCCATGGACCTGCTGCTCGTACAAATTAAGCCGGGGAATGCGCTCGCGCTCCTCGAAACCCTTCGCGACACCCTGCCCCCCGACCTCGTCTCCCGTACAAAGGTCCTGGCGTCGTGTCCCGCCGACCCAGATGGTCTTCCGCGCGTGCTCGCCCGCCTCGCGGACGCGACGGACGGTGAAGAGACGCAGATCGCTGAGATCGTCGAGTCGAACGCGAACGGCGCCTTCCAGGTCACAAGGGGCACGCTGACAAAGGGAGTGGACGGGCCCTCGGAAGCGACGCTCGCGGCCGATTACAACGCCTTCACGATCGATTGGCTCCCCCCGCCCCGCGGCGCTGACCCGGGGCTCCCGTCGGTTGTGACAGACACGGTGAAAAAGATTCTCGAAGCCCGGCCCAGCGGCATCGACTTCCCTGAGAAGACCTACGACGGCGATCGGCGCCTCGCCTACGACAGCATCTGCGCGCAGCTCGGCAAGCAGCCCTATTTAGACCACGGCAACAGCCTGACGCTTGCGAGCTTCCATGACGTCAAGAAGCCCACCGCCCCCCCGATCGATCAATATGCGTGGGACGAGGTCTTGAGCCACCTCAAGACCGAGGTCACCTATTTCGGTTTCGCTAGTAAGTGGTTCGACAACGGTGGGCATCTGCGCAACACGCTTCGCGACCAGGTGTTCTTCGATCTCGATTTCGCCACCCGTCTCAACCATGCGTACGGTCTCGTACCAGACGACTCGAAGCCGATGACGCTGTTCGCCGATATCGCCATGACTATCGCCGGCCGGATCATCGGCACCATCGCGCCCACGGCCGGGTTCATGTTGGGCACGATCTGGACCATCGCCCAATCCGGCGGCGGCAGCGGCTCCGGTGGTGTGATCAAGGCGGCTATCCGCGAGATCGTGAACGGGATCACCAAGGCTCTGTCGAACTCTATCGACGCGGTCGAAGCCTGTCACGGCGCCATCCTCGGCGACTGTGGCAATCTGTTCGCCTTCGGCGCCTTGGTCAATGACGGAACCCTCGTCTGGCCCACGGACGGCAAACCCATCCGCCGCGCACACGCGGTGGGCTTCCACTACGAATGCCTGCGCTCGTTGACGAAGGTGAAATCGGAGGCGGAAACCTACCGGAGCCTCTACGAAGAGCAGGTCTGGGGCGTGATTCAGCGGCAGACCTACGTGCCGAAGCCAGGCAAACGCCACTTCGACGCCAGAACCGGCATCCTCTACGAAAACACCGGCACGAAGGATTGCGGCAATTATCCTCAGACCCAGTATTTCCTCGGCCAGCTCCACCGTGACTACCACGAGGAACACGGTTGGTTCGACCACGTCAGGATCGCGCCCGCGACGCTCGCGGTGAAGCTTTTCGGTACCGACGATAGCGATCCTACGGACCCACAGCTCAAGATTCCTTTCTCGTTCCTTGAGAGCAAACAGCATCGCAAGGGCTGGGATCTGGGCTACGGCTGGACTCAGTCGTTTCTGTAAGTGAGCTTCGGCACTCCCGCACGATTACGCCGGCGCAGTCCACCACGGAAAGGTTCCCCGAGAGAGTCGACGCTCGCCTCGGCGCCGCCCTCTCGAGAAGGCGACGCCGAGACAGCACGCGCTAAAAGTCGACGCGGAAGCCTAGCTCCATGCGGCGTGGGCTCGAATCGCCGTTGAAGGCGGTCGACTGGCCAAATGCGGCTGAGCGGATGTTGCCTTGCGGGTTGCCCAGGTTCACATGGTTGGTGATGTTGAGCGCCTCAACGAACAATTCCACGCGATCCAGGCCTGCGCGGTCCAGGTTGATCATCTTCGACAACCGCAGATGCGCTTCGAAGTACGCGTCCCCACGTCCGAAGTTGCGCGGCAGGTTGCCCACGCGACCGGTGAAGGCCGCGTTGTAGGTCGAGGCCAGGCGCGGGTCGCCATCCGGGTTGGCCAGGTCGGGCCGCTCGTTGATCGTCGTGTCGCGGTTGTTGTCCACGCCGGTGGTGACGTTAAAGGGGAGTGCCGAGCGCGCCTGCGCGAACAGGCCGATCTGCATCGTCCATGGCAGCTGGTAGACCATGTTGGCCACGAACTGGTGGCGGCGGTCGTTGCTGGCCGGCCCCTTCTCGGCCGCGCGGTTGTAGTTGTCCTGCGGCGTGAAGTTGAAGTCCTCGACGTCACGGATCTGCTTCGACAAGGTATAGGACAGACCGAACGCGAGACCTTGTCCGCTGCGGCGCTCGACGCCAAGCAGCATCGCGTTGTACCAGGAGTTGCCGGTCGACTGGTACTCGACGATGCGCAGGAAGGAGGGATCCGGACGGCGAGCGGTCACCGGATCTGGCGCGTTGACGTCTGGCGCGTTGTAGAGATTGCGTCCGCGCGAGTTGACGAAGTCGACTGACACCGCGACGCTCCTGAACAACTCGTGCTTCACGCCGAGACTGGCCTGACGCGTCACCGGCGTGTGCACCTCCTCTGGCGCCACGGTCGTGCTCGGCGCCGACGGCGGCGACACCGAGCCGCGCGAGTACGGGTCAGGGTAGCCAGGATTGACGATCGTCACACCGGTGAACGCGCGTGCCAGCTGAATGTTGCCGGTGATGTTGAGGAAGACCTTGCTGTAGTACTGCCCGAGACCGCCGCGGATCACGGTCTTCTGATCGTTCCTCGGGTCCCACGCGAACCCGAAGCGGGGCGCGATGTTCAGCGCCGAGTCCGCAACACCGGTCGCTTCCTTGAACGCGGTTTCGTGGTCGTAGCGCAGGCCATAGTTCAACGTGAAGTTCGGACGCAGGTGCCAGCTGTCCTGGATGAAGACGCCAACGGCGTCGTTGGGCCGCCGCAGCCTGGGATCACCGATGTTCTGTGTGTACTGCGTCGGATACGTCGTCAGATCATTGGCATCGAAGGGGCGATCGGTGGCGAACGTAAAGGTGCCGCCGGTGTTGTTGTTGAAGTAACTCTTGGCGCGAATGCGGCTGTAGTCGATCCCCGCCTTCACGTCGTGGGTGTTCATGGTGTAGCTGAAGTTGTTGACGAACTGTAAGCGATCCTCGGTGCGGCCCTGCGGCTGGTTGGTCGCCTTGCCGAAGTTGCCCGACGGACGGTTGATGCTGGGCTGGTCGAGCGGCGTGCGCACCACGTTGTCGGCGAAGTGGCGGCCGAACTGGACGCGCAGTTCGTTGATGGCCCGATTGGAGAGCACGCCGGTGTGGCTGAACACGACGTCCTGGTTGCGATTGATGGCATCAACGCCGCGCTCGAACGTGTTCAGCCCGCCGACGCCGCTGTTCTCTTCCACCTGCTTGTCGATGCGATAGCGCACGAACATCGTGTGGTTCGCGGTCAACCGATTGTCGGTGCGCACGAAAAACTGATCGCCTTTCGATGGGTTCGGCACCTCGCGCTCGCTCGTGGGCACGAGCGGCGACGTGATGATGGCCGTCTGATCGAGGCGCACGCCTTCGTAGGTGGCGAAGTAGTGCATCCGGTCGCGCTTGATCGGGCCGCCGAGGAACGCGCCGGCGCGCTGCTGGCTGAACGGCGCCTGGCCCGAGCCCTGGGCCTTCGAGAATGGGTCCTGCGCGTCGAGCGATTCGTCGCGGTGAAACAGGAAGACGCGGCCTTGAAGTTCGTTGGTGCCCGCGCGCGTGACCACGCTGACCAGGGCGCCGGAGGCGTCGCCGTATTCCGCCGAGAACTGGTTGGCGATGACCACGTACTCGCGCACCGCCTCCATCGAGAGGCCGCCGCGCGGGCTGGCGAGCACGTTGTTGTCGTTGCTGACGCCGTCGATGCGGTACGAGTTGTTGCGGTTCAATTGACCGCCGGCATTCACGCCGCCGCCGCCAACGCCGGTCACGCCGGGTGCCGTCTGTGCCAGCGCGGTGAAGGTGCGCCCGGGAACCGGCAGCGCGTCGAGTTGTTCGCGACTCACCGTCGTGCCGATCGTATTGCTGGTGGTTTCAACCAGCGGTACGGCGGCGCTCACCGTGACGGTCTCCTGGAGCGTCGCGACCTTCATCGTCATGTTGATCGTCAGTTCCTGGCCGAGCGTCAGCGGTACCTTCTCGCGCACGGACTTGGCAAAGCCCAACAGCTCGGCGGTGATCGAATACACACCGGGCGGCAATGCAGGAGCCCGGAAGCGTCCCTGCGTGTCGGTGACGTCAGTTCGGCTCCATCCGGTTTCGAGGTTGCTGAACGTGATGACGGCGCCGGGCAGGGCCAGCCCCTGATCGTCGAGTACCACGCCCTGGAAGGAACCGCCCGTCTGTGCGGCGGCCGACGTCGCGGCCATCAGACACAACAAGACGGGAAAGAGCAGGCGGGTGCGATGTAGCCACCTATTCATATTGTGGGTCCTCCAGGTGCAATTGATTACAAAAAAAGATGTTACGTCGCGCGGTCTCCCGCTCACGATGCGACGCGGTTCTCGACCGCAGCCGGTGGCGGGAAGTGCTCCCTTTTACGAGCCTTCATCCCTTGAAGTCAAGCGTTCGCGCCACGGAACAGCTGGTTCATCCCGTCGCAGTCCGCATCTGGCACTTTCTTTTCGATGGGGGCGGGGCTAGGATCGCGAAGACTTTTCCGGTCAATTCGATCCCGTCGGATCTCAGGAGCCAGGCATGATGAAAATGCATAGGTCCGCCGCCGAGTGGTTGCTCGCACTCACGCTCGTCGTCGGCACCGCCACGCCGTCGCTGGGCCAGAGCATGGAGCGCGACGGCTACGTCCTGCCGCCGGCGTCGGTACAGGACCTGTTCAAGCGAGACAAGAACATCACCACGCTCGATCGGCTCAGTCCCGACGGCGACCATTTCCTCATTCCGACGTTCCAGGAGTTGACCGATCTCAAGCTGATGTCGCAGCGGACGCTGCGGCTGGCGATGCTCGAGTTCGTGCCGGCGGTCAATCGCGAATGGCGCCTTGCCACTTACGGCAACACCGCACTCAGCCTCTACTCGTTGAAGGACCGTCGCACCTATCCGATCAAGCTGCCGTCGAACGCGTTCTTCAGCGACATGCGCTGGTCACCTGATGGTTCGCAGCTCGCGTTGGTCGCGCATTTGCCGACGGCGTCGCAGGTGTGGATCGCCGACGTGAAAACCGGCGACGCGCGTGCGGTGAGCGACGCACCGGTGATGGCGACGCTGGTGGCGCGCCCCGGTGGGGGCGGCGAGTCGCCGGAAACGGCAGCTGGACGCCTGTTGCAGTGGATGCCCGACGGCTCGATCCTGACCGTGATCGTGCCACCGAATCGCGGCCCCGAGCCGCAGGAACCCGCGGTTCCCGTCGCGCCGATCATCCGCCGCAGTCGCGATCGCGAGACGCCGACCAGCACGCAACCGTTCCTGCTGCGCACGCCGAACGACGAGCGCCTGTTCAAGTACTACACCACGGCGCAGCTCGTCGCGATGGCGCCGGGCCGTGCGCCGCGTCCCATCGGCACGCCGCTGATGTATCTCGATTACTGGGTCAGCCCCGACGGCAAGGCGATTCTGCGCGAAAGTCTTGAAGAGCCATTCTCGTACCTCACCGCGTTCAGCGCCTTCGGACGGCGGCTGGAGGTGATCGATCTCGATGGCAAGGTCCTCGCCGAAATTCGCCGCCGCCCGCTGCAAGAAGCGCAAACGCGCGGCAATGATCCCGCCGCCGAGAATGCGCCGCGTGATGTCGCCTGGCGGCCAGACGGCAAAGGCCTCTCGATGCTGCTCCGCGAACCTGCCGGCGGCGGAGACGAGCCGCGGAAGGATCGCGTGATGCTGCTGGCCCCGCCGTTTGCGATGGCCGGCGCCCAGACCCTTGTCTCGACTGAGCACCGCATCTCCAACGTGCGCTATGCGAAGGACGGGCGCTACGCGACGATGACCTTCACCAAACGCGTGGGAAGTAACAACCGCGACGACCTGATGGCGTTCGATCTGACGGCGTCGCCGGCGGCGCCGTTCGTCCTCAAGGCGAACATCGACACCAGCGATCCGCTCACGCTGCCCGGAGATCCGATGATCACCGTCAGCGGCAACGGCAATCCCTCGCTGATGGTGTCGGGCGATGGCGCGTCGCTGTATCTGCAGGGCGACGGCTACAAGGCGTCGTTCGCGCCGCAGCCTTTCGTCGATAAGGTGGCGATCCGTACTGGCGCAACCACGCGCGTGTTCGAAGGCGCCGCCGACACCTACGACAATCCGCTGGTGGCTCTCGAC
>JALDXK010000157.1:0-11198 GCA_032155105.1 Acidobacteriota bacterium | reverse complement strand
GGATGCCGATCGGCGCATACACCGCCGCCAGCGTGATGGTCATCGCGATGATCGGGCCAACCAGTTCACGGGCCGCTTCGATGGCCGCCTCGGTGGGCCGCTTACCCGCATGCAAGTGACGTTCGATGTTCTCGACCATCACGATCGCATCGTCCACCACCAGTCCCACCGAGAGGACAATCGCGAGCAGCGTGAGCAGGTTCACGGTGAAGCCAGCCGCGAGCATCAGGAACACGGCGCCGACCAGCGAGATGGGAATCGCGACCACCGGGATGATGACCGCGCGCACCGAGCCGAGGAACAGGAAGATCACCGCGATCACGATCAACAGCGTTTCCGTCAACGTGGTGAGCACTTCGTTGATCGCGTCCTGGATGTACTCGGTCGAGTCGTAGGGAATGCCGGCCTTCATGCCCGCCGGCAGCTCCGCCTGGATACCGGGAATGGTGTCGCGCACCTGGCGGATCACGTCGAGGGCGTTCGCAGTAGGCAGCACCCAGACGCCCATGAACACCGCTGTCTCGCCGTTGAAGCGCACGTCCTCGTCGTAGTTCTCGGCGCCGAGCACGACATCGGCGACGTCGCCCAGGCGCACCACGACGCCGTCCTTCTCCTTCACCACCAGTTGCCGGAACTCTTCCGGCGTGCGCAAGTCGGTGTTGGCGATCAGGTTCACCGACACCATCGAGCCCTTGGTGCGCCCGAGGGCCGACAGGTAGTTGTTCCGGGCGAGCGCGTCGCGGAGCGCGGACGGCGAAATGCCGTGCGCGGCCATCTGATCGGGCTTCAGCCACACCCGCATCGCGAAGGTGCGGTCGCCGAGGATGTCGGCGCGCTGCACGCCGCTGATCGCGCTCAGCTTGGGCTGCACCACGCGGGTCAGGTAGTCGGTGATCTGCGTCTGATCGAGGTCCGGCGACGAGAAGCCGAGATACATCGCGGCGAACTGCGTGTCTGCAGTCTCGAGCTGGATCGTCGGGGCTTCGGCTTCGGGCGGCAGATCGTTGCGCACCTGCGCGACCTTGGCCTGAATCTGGGTCAAGGCCGCGTTGGTGTCGTAGTTCAGCTTCAGGTGCACGGTGATCGTGCTGAGGCTTTGCGCGCTGGACGACTCCATGTAGTCGATGCCGTCGGCGCTGGCAATCACCCGCTCGAGCGGCGTGGTGATGAAACCGCGGACCAAATCGGCGTTGGCCCCGACGTAGACGGTGGCAACGCGCACCACCGAGATGTCGCTGCGCGGGTACTGGCGCACGCTCAGCGCGCGAATCGACTGCAGCCCCGCGATCAGGATCACGAGGTTGACGACGATGGCGAGAACAGGACGCTTGACAAACAGATCCGTGAACTTCATCAGCTGTTACCGGGCGTGGGTGTGGGGCTGTTGTCGGGCCGCACCGTGTTGTTGATTTGCACCGCGGCGCCGTTGCGTAGCTTGAACAGCCCCGACGTCACCACCTCGTCGCCGGCCTTGACGCCGGTGATCACGGCCACCTGGTCGCCGCGGGCCGGGCCCACCTTGACCAGTTGCTGCCGCACGCCGCGGTACGACGTGCCGTCTTCGTTCTTCATGTCCGTGACCACGAACACCGAGTCGCCGTAGGGCGCGTAGCTGATCGCGGAGGCCGGCAGCACGACGACCGATTGACTGGGACCCAGCGTCACTTCCGCCTGCACGAACATGCCGGGCCGCAGCTTGCCATCCGGATTCGGCAACGTCGCTTGCACCTGGATGTTGCGGGTCGCTTCGTCGACCGCCGAATCGAGCGCCGTGACTCGCCCGCTCCACGCGGTCCCGGCAACGTCGTCGGTCGTCACCTTAACGGTCCGGCCGACGGGGATCTGTCCCGCCGATTGCTGCGGCACACCGAAGTTCACGTAGATCGGGTTGAGCGATTGCACCGTGACCAGCGGGTCGCCGCCGGCGAGGTACTGCCCGAGGTTCACCTGGCGAATGCCGAGCACGCCTGAAAACGGCGCGCGGATCGTCTTGCGCTCGATCACCGCCTTGATCTCGCCGAGCTGTGCCTCGGTCTGCTGAAGTTCGGCGGTCGCGCGATCGAACTCCGCCTTCGAGATCACCTTCTCCTTGAGCAGCTCCTGCACGCGCACGTAGGTGAGACGGGCCAGCTCGGCCGCATGCGAAATCGGCGACCAGTGGCCAGCCGCGCCAGCTCGCGGCGCGCTTCAATCGCCGCGAGCTGAGCCTGCTCCTGCCGGGTATCGAGAATCGCGAGCACGTCGCCGGCGCGCACCGCGCGCCCGGAGTCGAACAGAACGCGCTCGACTGTCCCCGGCAGATCGGCGCTGACCGTCACGCCCTGCACCGCCGCCATGGTGCCAATGGCGCTCAGCGTGACGGGCCACTGTTGCTGCTCCGCCACGACCGTGGTGACGGCCTCGGGCGGCGGCTGGAATGCCGCGCCCTCGGCGATCGCCGTCTGGATTTGCTGGAACTTCACGAAGCCCAGGCCCGCGACGATGACCAGCGTCACGGTCAACATGACAATCATTCGCTTCACCATCTGTTACTCCGATCCTCGAATGCCCTTGACGCTTACTGACCGATATTCAGCAGCACGCCCGCGTAAACGCGGTGGCCGTAGCGCTCTTCGCGGCCGAAGAACGCCGGCGCCTCGTCCTTCGATTGCACGGCGATGAATCGATAGTCGCCGCGCACTCCCCAGCGGCCCGCATACCAGCTCACGCCGCCGCCGACGTTGCCGGTGAGGAACGTTTCGGGGTCACCGAGGGAGAGCCCGGTCCGCTCGAACATCGTCAAGCCGCCCACACCACCGGTGAGGTACGGCACGACCGACGTGCGATTCGGCGCCGAGACAACCAGGTTGCCGCTGTAGTTGAGCAGGTTCGGCGAGCGCCCATCGAACGTCGCCGCGCCGACCTGCATCGTCTGCGACACGCCGATGCCGCCGCTGACCTCGCCCTCGACGCCGACGTAGCGGTTGACGTTCACCGCCACACTGCCGCCGAGCTCGTAGTTGCCGAAGCTGGGGCCCAGTGGGTTGTCCTCGGCTTCGGTGAAGAACGTGGCGCCACCGGGAATGATGGTGATGACGACCTTGCCAGGACCTGGCGCCGACTCCTGGGCAAAGACCGGCGAAGCCGCCCCGAGTGCGGCCACGGTAAGAACAACGGTTATGAAATGCTTCATGAAAGCCCTCCTGTGGGTTCCCCTACTGTGGCGTTCCGGAGAGGGCCAAACAATCCGACAGGAGCGTGATCTCCAGCTCGCGCTTGCGGATGACCCGGCGTAACGCCGGGTGGTCGAGGGTCATCTAAGCCTTTTGGACGATGCGAGGATCGGCCATGAGGACATTCGCGCTCGACGCGTGAACTGGCCGATAATCGAGGGCAAGGAACACCCGCCATGACGCCAACCGAACCGATCGATCAGGCCCGCGTCGCCGAAGCCTCGTGCGACTACGAATCGTCGTGCGAATACCGCTTCGACCCGCCGAAGGAAGTGGCGTCGAACGATCCGGAGGTGCTGCGCGCGGCGTTGCTGCGCGAGTCGATCGAACGGCGCCGCGCCGAATGCAGCGCCGGCATGCAGACCGAAGTCGTGAAGCTGGCGCTCGATCTACTGGTGCGCGAGCCCGACATCGAAGGCTTCTTCGGCGGCCTCGCCAAGACCGTCGTCGAGGAGAGCGAGAGCAACACCTGCGCGGTATGGCTGCTCGACGAGCACAATCAGCACTGCGAGCTGTGGCTCGCCTACGTGAAGGATCGGTTGTTCACCCCGCCCAAGGGCATGGTGCCGAAGTGCGCCGACGATGGGTCTGGCGAGATGCCGTTCCCGTGCGAGAGCATGGCGGCGCATTTGTTCGAGTACGGGCCAGGCTGGGCGGCAACGGTCGAGTACTCCTCAACGGACCCGCGGTTTCCGGATCCGATTCGTGCCTTCGCCAGCGAGATGGACTGGCAGTCCACCGTCGCCACGCCATTGCGGCTCGGCACGCGGACGCTTGGCTGGATGACGGTGTGCAGCGATCGGCGCTCGGATCCAGAGAGCAACTGGGGCCGCGTGGTGTTGATCGAAGCCATCGCGCGGCAGGCCGCGCTCGCGCTGCATCACAGCCGGCTCGTCGAACAGCACAAGGTCGAGGAACGGCGCAAGGCGATTCTCGAAGAGCGCAATCGTCTCGCGCGCGACATTCACGACAACCTCGCACAGGGCTTCGCGGCCATCCTGATGCAGCTGCAAGCCGCACAGCGTGAGGTCGGCCGGCTGGCGCCGGCGGTGGCGTCCAGCATTACCACCGCGGTCGACCTGGCTCGAACGCACTTGACGGAGGCGCGCCGCTCGGTTGGCGCGCTGCGGCCCAACGTCGGCAGCGGCGAGAGCATGGCCAGCGCGCTGCGCCGGCTCACTGAGCTGAATCGCCGTACCACCACCGTGTCGATCGACCTGGTGGTCGACGAGTTGCCGCGGTTCGGCGACGGCGTCGAGCGCGAGATCGTCGCGATCGCGCAGGAAGCGCTCACGAATGCCGTCAAGCACTCGCGCGCAGACAAGATCACGATTCGCGCCGCGACGGTGCAATCGGTCGGCTTGCGCCTGTCGGTGGCCGACGATGGCCGCGGCATCACGCGGGACCGTTCGACCAGCGGGTTCGGCATGACCAGCATGCAAGAGCGCGCCGAGCGCATCGGCGCTTCGCTCACCATCGTTACCGCGCCACGGAACGGCACGGAAGTGGTCCTGGCCTGGGATCCCACTTCGGTGCCCACACAGGTGCATGGCCTTGCCTAATGCCGTGGCGGCCACGGCCAAGGCGCGTGTGCTGCTCGTGGACGACCACGCCCTGCTGCGGACCGGCGTGGCCAACATCATCAACCAGGAGCCCGATCTCCACGTCGTGGCTGAGGCCGGCAACGGTCTCGAAGCGATCAGCGCCTACGAGGAGCACCAGCCCGACGTGACGCTCCTCGACCTGCGCATGCCGGTGATGGAAGGTGTGGAAGCGGTGCGCCAGATTCGCGAGCGCGATCCGCGCGCGCGCGTGATCGTGCTCACCACCTACGACACCGACGATGAGATCTCGCAGGCCCTGAAGGCCGGCGCGAAGGCGTACGTGCTGAAGGACATTGCCGCCGAGGATCTCGTCGGCTGCATCCGCGATGTGCTCGCCGGCAAGACCTACATTGCGCCGGCGGCCGCCGCCAAACTGGCGGAAGGCGTCACGCGCGTGCAGCTCACGCCGCGCGAGATGGCCACGTTACGCCTGCTGGCCGACGGCAAGTCCAACAAGGAGATCGCCAACGCGCTCGACATCAGCGAGCGCACGGTCAAGACCCACCTGGCGCACCTGTTCGAAAAACTTGGCGTCACGAGCCGCACCGAGGCCATCAAGGTGGCTACGCGTCGTGGCCTGGTGCGCCTGGAATAAGGCCGCGCCGCAACGCCACGGTGAGGGCATCGCTCTGCGAAGCCGCTCCCATCCTGCCAAACAGCGCGGTCAAGCGATCCTGGATGTCGCATTCCGAGAGACCGACGGTGGTCGCCAGCTGGGCGGTGGTCATGCCAGTGGCCAGCAGCTGCAGCGCGGAACGTTCCCAGGGCGTGATGTGAAGCACGAGTATTTCCCCCTTCTACCCTTAGTCGATCAAGACGGTATCGAATCGACAATGTTCCTTGGGCCGTTCATGCGACACGTTGTTCGATCGCATGCCGCTGCCAGTCAATGTGGTGCTCGTACAGCCACACCATCGAACGTTCCGTGACGACATAGCGGAAGATCAGGGGCAGGGTGCGGTCACGGATGATGCGGCCGATGGTGCCGGCCGCCTTGCTGCTGCTGCTACGCGCGCCTTGGGCGACGATTCGCTCGACCCGCTTGCGGCGCACGCGCTCAAACGTCGTGAAGGCATTACTGATGCCCGGCACGTCGCGAAGGCATTGGGCAAGCACCACGGCGTCTTCGATGGCCATCGACGCTCCCTGGCCGGAGGATGGCGACGGCGCATGAGCGGCGTCGCCGATGATGATCATCGGTCCCCTGTGCCAGACGGGCACGGTGGGCAGGTCGTGCGTGTTGTCGGCGGCGAGTTCCAGCTTCCCTGCGGCAATCAGTGCAGCTGCTGGACCACGATCGACGGCGAACCGTTCGAGCAGCCATCGCCGCCACTGATCCGGCGCGGTCGCGTCGCGTTCGGCACGAGTGGCTGCCTCGCGGGGCACGTTCGCGAACCAGACGGTGCCGCCGGAGGCATCCGGAGCGTAACCGAAGAAGGCGCGGGCGCCGAAGATCATGTGCCACGCGCCCGGTTCACCGGCCTGGACGCGGGGCGTATAGCCGCCGAAATTGAGCAGGCCGACATACCGCGGCAGCGGCGCCGCCAGGTGGATGGCGCGGCGCACCTGCGAGTGCACGCCGTCGCACCCGATCAGTAAATCCGCAACCTCCTCCGAGCCATCGTCGAATACCGCCCTGACCCCGGCGGCGGTGGTATCGGCGTGGACGAAGCGGCGCTGATAGGTGATCGGAATGCCCCGCCGCATCGCCTCCTCGTGCAAGAGGCGCTGTAGCATGGAGCGCTTGATGGTGTGGCTGCGATCACGATGCGGGCGCATCGATCCCAGCGCGACGCGCCCGAGGCACCTTCCCGTACCGCTGAACATCAGGGTCGACGGGGTGGCAAACGCCGCCGCCAGTAGGCGGTGGGCGTCAATCGCGCGCAGCGCGTCGATGCCGTTCGTCGCCAGGGTCAGGTACGACCCGCCGGCGTCGTCCGGACCGCGGGCCTCGACCACGCTCGCGTCGATGCCCGCCCGCTGCAACGCCATCGCCGTTACCGGCCCGGCCACGCCTCCACCCACGACTAACGCCTTCATCGCTGCCTCCCGATATAATTAGACAACACGATGATTGGAAAATCAAACTATTCGAAAAATGAACTACTGAAGGCGGTCGGCGACCTGGTGCAGGCGTTCCAGAACGCCACCGACGAGATCGACGATGCGGTGGCGCGACGGCTCGGCCTGAACCGCACCGACCTGCGATGCCTCAGCGTGCTGGCACGGTCGGGCCCGGCCACGCCCGGCGCCCTCGCCGCGGCTGCAGGACTGACCCGCGGCGCGATTACGACGGCGCTCGACCGGCTGGAAGCCGGCGGCTACACCACCCGGCAGGCGGATCCCGAGGACCGCCGCAGCCTGCGCGTCGACATGACGGATCGGGCCCGGAAAGAGATTGGCGTCCTGTATGCGCCGTTGGCCAAGGAGGGCGAGACGTTCCTTCGTAAATACACCAGGGACGAGCTCGTGGCGGTCGTGAAATTCCTGAACGACGGCGAGCGATTGCAGCGCTCGCACGCGGAGCGGATCCGGAGGTTGGGCTAATCCCGGCATGTCAGAATTGACAGGCATCGTCGAGCTCTGCCGCGAGTCACAACGCTGTCGCTAGGGCGTCATACCGAAAAACTAGAGTCGGGCGAGAGAGGCAGGAACGCTATGCCCATCGACATCTCGCGCCCGTACGGACAGCTACTCGCGACGCTCTCGCGGCGTCAGCTCCTCGACATCGCCTGGAAGCTCGGCGCTGTGGCGGCGATGCCGATGACCACGCGGTTGGCGTGGGCACAGCCCGTGTTTACGAAGTATCCGTTCTCGCTCGGCGTGGCTTCAGGCGATCCATGGCCCGACAGCGTTGTGCTGTGGACCAGGTTGGCGCCTGAACCGCTCGACGGCGGCGGCATGCCTACCGCGAACGTCGAAGTGTCGTGGCAGGTTTCTGCCGATCGCACCTTCCGCACGATCGTGCGCTCGGGCGTGGCCATCGCGCGGCCCGAGCTCGGTCACAGTGTGCACGTCGAGGCCACGGGCCTCGAGCCGGGCCGCGAATACTTCTATCGCTTCCGCTGTGGCGGCGAGACCAGCCAGATCGGGCGCACGGTAACGGCGCCGGCCGCCGGCGCGCCGGTGGACCAGCTGCGATTCGGCGTCTGCGGATGCGGGCACTTCGAGAGCGGCTACTTCACCGCTTACGGCCGGCTCGCCGAAGAGCAGTTCGACTTCGTGTTCCACACTGGTGACTACATCTACGAAGGCCGCGGCGACGCGAATCGCAATCCGAACAACGTCCGGCAACACCTCGGCCAGGAAATCTACACGCTCGTTGACTACCGCAACCGTTACGCGCAGTACAAGTCCGATCCGGATCTGCTCGCCGCGCACCTGTCGGCGCCGTTCATCATGACCTGGGACGATCACGAGGTCGACAACGACTACGCAGGTGATCGCGACGAGCGCGATACACCGCCGGAAGTGTTCCTGCTGCGGCGCGCGGCCGCCTACCAGGCGTATTACGAGTCGATGCCGCTGCGCGCCTCGACGTTGCCCTCGGGATCGAACCTGCCGCTCTACCGGCGCCTGCTGTTCGGCACGCTAATCGACCTCAACGTCCTCGATACCCGGCAGTACCGATCGAAGCAGGCGGCGTGCGGCGATCCGGCGGCCTGCCCTGATCCTTTCGACGTGAAGCGCACCATCCTCGGCGCGCAGCAGGAGGCGTGGTTGTTCGACAACCTGGCCAAGCCCGCCTCGACGTGGACAGTGCTCGGCCAGCAGGTGCCGACCTTCGCGCGCGACATGGCCAGCGTGAATGCCGCGGCCCGCTATTCGGTGGACAAGTGGGACGGCTACGTCGACTCGCGCCAGCGGCTGTTCGGGCACCTGCGCGACGTCAAAGTGCCGAATCCGATCGTGCTGTCTGGCGACGTGCACAATCACTGGTGCGCGGATCTCAAGAACGACTTCGCCAATCCCGACTCGCCGACCATCGGCGTCGAGTTCACCAACTCGTCGGTGACGTCCGGTGGCGATGGCTCCGACGAGCAGCCGTCGTGGCCGTTCCTGAAGAAGGACAACCCGCACATCACCTATCACTGCAACAAGCGCGGGTACGTGTCGTGCGCGGCGACGTCGAAGACGATGCGCGCGGACTTTCGCGTGATCGACCAGGTCTCGGAGCGCGGCGCCCCGGTGCGCACCGCCGCCACCCGCGTCGTCGAAGCCGGACGGCCGCGCAGCCTGCCCTCGTAGCCCACGGTCATACGAGGAACACGCGCGCCAGGCCCAGGAACAGGAAGAAGCCCATCGCATCGGTGATGAACGTGAGCAGCACGCTCGCGCCATGCGCGGGATCGCGGCCCGCGGCATGGAGCCCGAGCGGGATCAACACGCCGGCGGCTGCCGCAATTACGAGGTTGAGCAGCACCGCGCTGGCCATCACCACGGCCAGCCCGAGTTGCGCGTAGATGATCACGGCAAACACACCCACCAGCAGTCCCCACGCCGCGCCGTTGACGACGCCGATCGTCAGTTCCTTGTTGAGCATGTGCCGGCCGCGATCCGGCTGCAGCTGATCGGTCGCCAGCGACCGAATCACAAGGGCCATGGTCTGATTGCCGGTGTTGCCACCGATACTTGCGACAATCGGCATCAGCGCGGCGAGCGCGGCCAGCTGCTGGATGATGCCCTCGAACTGCCCGATCACGCGCGACACGATGAACGCGGTCACGAGGTTGATGGCGAGCCACGGCCCCCGGTTGCGGGCGCTGTCCCACAGCGAGGCGAACAGATCCTCGTCCTGGTTCAGGCCTGCGGTGCGAAGCGCCTGCAGGCTCGATGCGTCGCGCATCACGTCCATGACGGCGTCAACCGTCAACCGGCCGACCAGCTTCCCCCGCTCGTCGATGACCGGCGCCGACACCAGATCGTAGCGCTCGAAGGCGCTGACAGCGGTAGACGCATCGTCGTGCGGCAGGAACGAGACCACCTCCTCCGCAATCAGCCCGGCCACCGGCGTCGACGGATCCTGCACCAGCAATGCGGGAAGTGGAATGGTGCCACGCAGCACGTGACGGGCATCAACCACGAGCACGTGATCGGTCTGCGGCGGCAACTCGCCTCTCGCGCGCAGGGCATTGAGCACGTCGCCAACCGTCTGGCGCTCGTCGACCTCGACCCACTCACGCGTCATGTAGTAACCCACCGAGTTGCGGTCGTACTGAATGCTCTCTTCAAACAACGACCGCTGGGTAGACTCGAGCGCCGCATAGGCCCGGGCACTCAAGTGTTCCGGCAGCGACGGCGCCACGTACGCCAGATCTTCGGCGTCGAGCCGCGACAGCAGCCCCAGCATCGCATCGTCGCCAACCGCGTCGACGATGAAGCGCCGCACGCCGTCGGCGGCCTCGACGAAGACGTCGCCGGCTTGTTCGTCGGGCACCTGCGCCCACACCGCCAAGCGATCGTCGGGCGGCAACGACTCGAGCACGTAGGCGATGTCGGCGGCGTGCATGGTGCGCAACCGCTTACCCAGCTCGGCCACGTTCTGCTTGTGCTGCAGTTGCTCGAGCAGGTCGCGCTTGGGACTCTCCTGCTGATGCGCCATCGCTTCGAGAACGCGGTGGCGCTCGAGCAGGCGCGCAATCTCATCCCGGCTGACCGCCAGCCGCCGTTCCGAATGACGCGTCGTCATGGCGCGATCCTACCGCCGCGCAGGGCCGACGCGAGGTCATACGTCTGTTACATGGGAACGGAAGACGGAAAAATACTGCTGCCGACCGGCGTAGATCAGCAGCAGTCATTGGAGGAACAATGGCGTTGTTGGCTCGCTTGTTCTTGAATAGACAGTACTCGCCGGTCTCGACGATTCATTGACGATGGTGGAACTTCGATGTGGCATTGGCGGTTGCAGGGACGTTACGCGATGCGAGTACAAAGAAACCCGATGAGTTGGGTGATCCGTCTGCTGGCCATCGCGATGATGGCCATCGTAATGGTGAACGGCGAGCAGCCCGCACCGCCACGCCTCCTCGATGGACCACTGCTGCACGCGCACAATGCCTATCCCGAAAAGGGCAAGTGGGCAGACCGGATCGATCGCGCGATGGGCACGAGCCTGCGGCCGATCGTGATCGAGCAGGACATCGCGATGGCCACCCGCGGCGGAGTGCCCGTGCCTGTGGTCTCGCACGACACTGAGCTCACCGGCACCGAACCAACGCTGGAGCAGTACTTCTTCACGCGAGCGCAGCCGCTGATGGATCGCGCGTCCGCCGAAGGCCGGCGCGAGGCATGGCCGCTGCTGGTGTTGCACCTCGACTTCAAGACCAACGAGGCTGCGCATCATCGCGCATTGTGGCAGCTGCTGCAAAAATATCGGCGCTGG
>JALDXK010000156.1:0-11215 GCA_032155105.1 Acidobacteriota bacterium | reverse complement strand
GCCTGGTGGTGCGCCCTAGCCACGAAACACAAAATTCGCCGGCGCCGCCTCGCGTTCCCCCGGCCCTCGATTGAAACTGGACCACCCGCCCGAACACCCCAGCCATCAATCAGTTAACCGCCTTCCCAATTCGGACCGATAAGACGCTGGGAGGCACGCCTCTTGGCGGACCTTCGCCAATTTGACACCTCCCGTGCATTCAATCAGAATCTGGCTGACGAGAAATATGACCCATAAAGTCATATAAAGTCCCTAATTCTGGCTGGTCGATTACGGTTTTGTTATGTAATCGAGAGGGCGAAGCTGTGGGTGCTTTCGAGGTTGGGATGGCGGCGATGGTTGGCGTGTTGGTGGTGACCACCGGTTGCGAAGACGCCGTGGGCTCGCGCCGCACGTTGCCGAGCTACGACCGTTTCAGTGGCCGGCTGATGCAATTGAGCGCCGACCAGAACGGCGACGGGCGCATCGATCAATGGACGTATCTCGATGGCAATCGCCCCTTGCGCGGTGAGGCCGATTTGGATGCGGATGGGCGCATCGATCGGTGGGAATACTTCGATGCCGAAGCCACGCTGGTGCTGATCGGGACGTCGAGCCGCAACGACGGTGTGGAAGACACCTGGACGCGGCCGCAGCCGACCGCGGCGGGCGAGGTGCACGTGTCGACCTCGCGGCTGCGCGATCGGTTGGCCGATCGCCACGAGTACTTCGTCGAACGCGCGCTCGTGCGCGCCGAAGAAGACACGAATGGAGACGGCCGCGTCGACAAGTGGGAACGATTCGCTGACGGCAAGCTCCGCGAAGCGTCGTTCGACACGTCGTTCACGACCGGGCGTCCCGACCGCCGCGTCGTCTACGACGCGAAGGGCAGCAGCGCAGTGGAAACGGATCCTGATGGCGACGGTACGTTCGTGCGGTTGCCCGGCGACGCTGCTCAGCCGGCCCGGACGCCTGGAGCAGATCGATGAGATTGAGATCAGTCCACGCCGCCGCGTGGTGCGTCCTTATTTGCATGGGGTGGTTGGACCCGGAGGGCGCATCGGCACAAGACGCGGTGGGAGCAGGGCCGCTGACCAGCATGCTGGTCGACAGCGAACCGACGGTCGGCGTGCTGTCGGTAGGGCCGGTGAGGTTTGCGCCGGGCCTCACCATCCGCGAGATTGGCTGGGACGACAACGTGTTCGACGAGCCTGAGAGCGCATTTCCGAAGGAAGACTGGGTGGCCACTGCCCTACCCGACGTGTCCGCGTACACGCGCTTGCGATTCGTCCGCATTGCGGCCTACGCCGCTGGCGAACTCATGTACTACAACACCTACGAGAGCGAGCGGAACGTCGGCCACCAGCTCCGTGGGCGCGCCGACGTGCTGTTGAGCCGGATCCGTCCATTCGTCGGCGGCGGCACGCTTGAAACGCGCGAACGACCCAACGGAGAAATCGACACGCGAGCCGACCGCCAGGAAGATGAAGTCTCAGGCGGCGTTGCTTTCGATCTCTCGGATCACTCACTCATCTATGGTGCCGCGTACCTGGCGGGCATCACGTACGAGAACGCATTCGAAGACGGTGTCGACCTCAATCAGGCGCTCACCCGCGATGGCCAAAACTACGAGGCGGGTATGAAAACGGCCCTGACGCCGCTGCTCACGATGCAGCTCAGTGCGTCGTACCGCGAAGACATCTTCACGTTCGAGCCCATTCGCAACAGCCAGAACTGGTTCGGCACGGCGACCTTCGACTTCGCGCCGGACGCGGTCGTAGCTGGCACCGTCGTCGCTTCTTATCGAGACGTGAAGTTCAGCGACCCCGGTATCGAGCCGTTCCGCGGCTTGGTCGGCTCGGCCACGCTGCGGTATTCGTTTCTCGAAATCGGCCGATTGAGCGCAGCGCTGTCGCGCGGCGTTGAATACTCGTTTGATGTGGAAGAGGCCTATTATCTCGAGCAATCGTTACGGCTCGCGTACACGCACCGACTGTCGACCGACGTCGACCTGCAGGTCACAGGCTCTCGCGCGACGTTCGACTACGACGCGAGGGCGACCCTGCCTGCCCACACGGACACGACGGACACGGCGGGCGGGAGCGTCGGCTATAATTTCCCGAATCGGACACGGATCGCGCTGAATTACGAGTACACGCGCCGCCGCTCCCCTGCGCTCGCGGAACGAAATTACCAGCGTCGCCGGGCGTTTCTTTCGTGGCAATACGCGTTCTGATTATGTGGTCCACACTCCTCTCGCTCATCGTTGTTCTCACCCAGGCCACGGCGCCGGCGAAGCCCGCTGACCAGACGAAGCCGGACGCCGTCCCAATGCCGCCGGCGCCCCTCGCGGCTGTTTACCTGATTGGTTCCACCGACGTCCTGGGCATCAAGGTCTTCGGCGAGGAGAACCTCAGCAACAACTACACGGTGGATTCGGACGGCAGTATCACGTTTCCGCTGCTTGGCCGGCTGCCGGTCGCCGGTAAGACCACGCGCGACATCGAAGAGCTCATCACCAAGCTGCTGGACGCGGATTTCATACGCAGGCCGCAAGTCTCCGTCGAGATCGCGACGTACCGCAGCCGCTCCATCTTCGTGCTCGGCGAAGTGCGGAATCCGGGTCGGTATTCGATCCAGGGACCGCAAACGCTGCTCGAAGTGATCGCGCACGCGGGCTCGACCACTGCGACGGCAAGCGACACGATCATCGTTCAGCGTTACAAGGATGGAATTGCCAACGCCTTGACGGCGGCGTTACCCAACGATGCGCGCACCGCCGAAGTCATGCGCGTGAGCCTCGAGGACCTGCGGCAGGGCCGACTGAGCGCCAACATCCTCCTGCAGGACAACGACACGATCATCGTGCCGCCCGCGGAGCGCTTTTATGTCTCGGGGTACGTCAAGCAACCTGGGTCGTTCGTGTTGCGTTCCGGAATGACAGTTCGGCAGGCAATCGCCGAGGCCGGCGGCGTCAGCGAGCGCGGCTCGACGCGCGGCATCAAGATCATCCGCAAAGTGGACGGTAAGGAAGTCGAACTCGACGCCCAAATGTCCGACCTGGTGCGGCCGAACGACACCATTCGCATCCGGCAACGCCTCATTTAGTGCCCGGCCCTGACGGGCGCAGTCCGGCATTCCCACTTGAAAATCGTCATCGAGCCCGGTCGCGATGCCGCACACTATTGGCGCGATCTGTGGCGCTATCGCGAACTGCTGTTGTTCCTGGCATGGCGCGACCTGGCCGTTCGCTACAAACAGACTGCGATCGGCGTGGCGTGGGCGCTCATCCGGCCGGCATTGAGCATGGTGGTGTTCGTGCTGTTTCGCCGCCTGATGGGAGTCGATCGCGGCCAGGTGCCGGACGTGTTGCTCGTGCTGGCGGCGGTGCTGCCCTGGCAACTCTTCGCCAACGCGCTCTCGGAATCCTCGGCCAGCCTGATTAACAACACGAACCTGTTATCGAAGGTGTACTTTCCGCGGCTGATCATCCCCGGTGCCACGGTGGCGAGCGCGGTCGTCGACTTTGCGATCACGCTCGGCCTCTTGGCGGCGGTGATGGCGTGGGAGGGTTTCGCTCCCGGATGGACACTGGTGGCACTACCGCTGTTCGTGATCGCGACCGTCGCGCTGTCGACCGGCCTGGGATTGATACTGGCCGCACTCAATGTCGAGTACCGCGACTTCCGTTACGTGGTTCCTTTCATCATTCAAGTCGGGATGTTCGTATCGCCTATCGCTTTCGCCTCGGCAAACGTCCCTGAGCGATGGCGGCTCGTGTACTCGCTCAACCCGCTGGTTGGCATCATCGACGGCTTCCGCTGGTCGATCCTCGGGGGGCGCACGGCCCTGGACCCACGAACCCTCGGGCTGTCGCTGGCGGTGACGGCCGCTGCGCTGGCGGTGGGAGTGTGGTACTTCCGCCGCATGGAGCGGCGCTTCGCCGACGTGATCTGAGCACATCGTGAGCCAGCAGGCGATTTCCGTCGAGGCGCTCGGCAAGCGCTACAGTCTGCAGCATCGGACGCCGCGGCCGCGCTACGTTGCGTTGCGCGATGTGGTGGCGGATGCGGTGCGGTCGCCACTCCGATGGCTGTCGAATGCGGTGTCGTCCGATGAGGTCGAAGAGTTCTGGGCACTCCGGGATGTGACGTTCGACGTTCGCGAAGGCGAAGTCCTCGGGATCATCGGGCGCAACGGTGCTGGCAAGAGCACGCTGCTGAAAATCCTGAGCCGCATTACCGGCCCAACCGAGGGCCGTATCGCGATGTCGGGAACGGCGGCGAGCCTGCTCGAAGTCGGCACCGGGTTTCACCCGGAGCTGACGGGACGCGACAACATTTACCTCAACGGCTCGATTCTCGGCATGACGCGTGCGGAGATTACGCGAAAGTTCGATGAGATTGTCGCATTCGCGGGGACCGAGCGGTTCCTCGACACACCGGTCAAACGCTACTCGAGCGGGATGTATGTGCGTCTTGCCTTCGCGGTCGCGGCTCACCTCGAGCCCGAGATCTTGATCGTCGACGAAGTGCTTGCTGTGGGCGATTCCGAGTTCCAGCAGAAATGTCTGGGCAAGATGGGGGAAGTGGCGGGGAGCGGGCGCACCGTGTTGTTCGTCAGTCACCAGCTCGCCACGGTCGAGAACCTGTGCCGCAGCGGGCTGTTGCTGGACCGCGGCCGGGTCAAGGCGACCGGGCCGATTCGCGACGTCCTCAGCGCCTATGCCTCAACCGTGAGCGAGGGGGCATCGCACTCGTTTGCGGATCGCCCTGACCGCAAGGGCAATGGCACCCTGCGTTTCGTCGAGGCGCGGCTGCTCGACGCCAACGCGGTGGAGAGCCGCGCCTTCGTGTGCGGTGTTACGGGCACGTTCGAGCTGCGCCTGCAGAACACGACGGGCAAAGCCCTGCGCGCCGTGCATGTGTCGGTGGGGGTAAATAATGCCCTGGGGCAAAGGGTGGTGAGTTGGTCCACCACGTATGTGGGCGGCGACTTGCCGTCTGTACCGGTCGGCGAGTTTGTCGTCCGCATTCGCCTGCCGCGTATCGCGCTGATACCAGGCCTATACCACTACAATTTGTTCGCGAGGGCCGGTGGCGAGATTGCGGACTGGCTCAGGCCAGGCGGCACGTTTGATGTCGAGCCCGCCGACTTTTACGGCAGTGGACAGCTCCCGGGCCCGGGTGATGCGACCTTCCTCGCCGAGCACACCATCGAGCTCGCGGAGTCGCGTTGACTCGTAGCCGCATGGTGATCGCCTTCTGCCTGTCGCTGCGCGCCAGAGCGCTTGCGAATGACTGGGCGTACCACACGTGGCTGCTCGAACGCGTGGTGCAATCGATGTTCGCGCAGCCTCAGGTGGAAGTGCAGGTCGTGATCGGCTGCCACGATGTGCCGGACACGCCACTCCGATACGATTCGCGCGTGCAGTTCCTCCAGTTGGACGTGGAGATCCCACAGAAGAATTTCGAAGACATGTCTGTGGATAAAGTCATCAAGAATTCGGCTGCGGCCCGGTGGGTGGTGTCGCAGGGCGCCGCGGACTACATCGCATTCAACGACGCCGACGATCTGGTCAGCGGTCGACTTGGCGGCTTCATCCATAGCAATCGCGGCACGGCGGGATGGTACAACGCCGCGCAACGCATGTACACCTACGGCGGACATCTCATGCGGTCGCACGCGATCACAGGTGGTTTCTCGGGGCCATGTGTCGTGGTGAGAAGCGATCTGGTCAGCTTCAGCCGGCCGCCATTCAGTGGATTGTGGGTCGATCTGGTGCTGGGCGGTGGCGAAGATCGCTACCTCGACTACCTCTCACGGCACCGCCGCGAGGTCTGCGATCTCGTCGCCGGCGGCCACGAACACTATCGCGCATTCATGTCGGGTCGCGGCTGTCCCCTCCAGCCACTTCCGTTTGCCGCGAATGTTGTCATTAATCACGGGGACTCCATGTCGACCGCCGGCGGCCGGCACGGGTACCCGTGGCTCTCGTCGCTAGGGCGGTTGAAGCGCTCGCTCAGATGGGTTCCCTCGCTGCGTCTTGCCACGCCTGCGGTGCGGCGCGAATTTCAGATCCCGGCCAACAGCGACATCCCCGACTCGTACCGCCGCAACGGTTCGGTGTTCTGGCGATGATCGCGCGCGTGCTGAATTTGGTCGTCAGGCGCGCCGCCACGTGGCCGCTGCAGGTCGTCGATGCCGGCACCCGCGCCGAAGCCCTCGAGCGGTTGTCGAACGGGATGGTCGTCTGTGCGCCGATCGCCGGTGGCGATCTGAAGTTCTTCGCGCCAACGCCGTTGCTCCGCAGCCGGGCCGAATCCGTGCTGACGAAGGAGCCCGACACCGTCGCCTGGCTCAATACCTTACAACCGGACGACGTGCTGTGGGATGTCGGCGCGAACGTCGGGGTGTTCAGCGTGTATGCCGCGGCAGTCCGGCGGTGCCGGGTGCTGGCGTTCGAACCGTCGGCGTCGAACTATTACGTGCTCACGCGCAATATCTCGTTGAACGCGCTTGAACCGCACATCGCGGCCTACTGCCTCGCGCTGTCTGGCCAGACCGGTATCGGGGTGCTGAATCTCGATTCGTCCGAACCGGGGGCCGCGCTCAGCCAGTTTGGCCGCGCCGGTGAGGGCTCACCGTATTCGAGCAACGCGCGGCCGGCGCAGCAGGGCATGATCGGCTTCAGTATCGACGACTTCATCGCGCGCTTTGGTGTTGCCGTTCCGACCCGCTTGAAGATCGATGTCGACGGGCTCGAATGGTCCATCCTGCAGGGCGCGCAACGCACGCTGAACGACGCGCGACTCACGGCAGTCATTGTCGAGTTGAGCCTGACGGATGGCGTCGAGCGTGAGCGCGCCGTCGCGTGGATGCGCGAGTGCGGGTTGCTCCTGGTCTCGCAAGGCGCGGCGCAAGGGCAGGCAGGCAGGTTCGCGGCGAATCATGTGTTCGCGCGTCAGCCATGAACCCGCCAGGGGCGACGTGCCGCATTTGCGCATCTTCGCGTGTCGCCCACCTCGGACGTGTGGAGTACTTGGAGGGCTTTGGCGCCGCTGTGTTCGACTGTGCCGAATGCGGGTGCCGATTCACCTCGCACGACGCGACCGTTCATGAACGACTACACCGTGGCCGTACCCTCTCGTATTACGACGAGTACGATCGTCTCGCGGCGCGGTGCCAGCCGCTGTTTGCCGCCGGTGATGCCGACGGCCTCAAACGCGAGCTCGAGCGCTGGCCCAAATACCGTTTCATCATCGACCAGGTATCGCAGGCGCCAGTCGACGCACGCCTTCTCGAGCTCGGCAGCTCGCGCGGCTACCTTGCTGCGTATTTCATCCTGACGGGAAGGTCGATTCGAGGCGTCGACGTGTCCGCGGATGCGGTCGCCTCGGCGCGGGCGGCGTTCGGCGAGCATTTTTGCACCAGCGATGCGCCGGACGCGTACGGCGGCGGCCCGTTCGACATCATTTATCACGTTGGTGTGATCGGCTGTGTTGCCGATCCAATTGCATTGACGCGCGATCTGTTGGGCAAGCTGAAACCCGGCGGCCGTTTACTGTTCAACGCACCAAACAAGAATGCGCTGCGGCTTCGGCATCAATGGTGGATGGATACCGCACCGCCTCCGGATCTGATAACCCTATTTCCGGAAGGATTCTGGCGTCGCCAGTTTGCCGCCGAGGCCGACGTCGAAGAAACGGTCGAACGGGTGACGCCGGACGCGTCGCTGGCGATCGCCACTCGTGAGCTGGTCGGGATGCCCTGGCACTCGCCGACAGCCCGTGCGATGTCCGGTCGAGCGCTGGAGTGGCGGCAGCCGCGTTCCGGCGTACGTGACCTGCTGGCGCGCGCGCTCGCGAAGGCCGGGAGGATGACCGGATTCGCGAGACGGGTCGCTCCGCGGCCAGCCGAGTTCGGCCTGCTGGTCTCGCTTCGAGCACCAACGAGGTGACGGGCATTTATGGGCCTTCGCTGGCAGCCTTTCGCCGGTGTGGAGCCAACGCGAGGCGGTCGGACACGCGGCGGCGAAACCTGTGATTGACGTGACCATCCTGAAGGACACCGCGCGAGCCGTGGCTCGCCACACGGTCGGCCGCCGAACCGACGCGCGTCTTGTCGGTCCGCTCGCGGCCGAAGGCGGAACGCCGGTCCGGAACCTGCGCTATTGTCCGTGGCCGCGGCTGCAGACTGCGACGCTGGCGCAATGGTTGACCTCGGTCGGTCCTGAGCTGCGCCGTGTGTTTCTCAGCGGCGCGGAAGGACTGCCGCAGACGCGCCAGAAACAGTTCGCAGCTGAGTGGGCCCGCCGGTGTGGATGCCGCCACGGCCTGATGGTGTCGCACGGCACCGATGCGCTGCGGATCGCGCTGGCCGCGGTGTTCGATCATGACGGCCTTGCCTATGGCGGCGAAGTGATCGTCCCCAACCTGTCGTTCATCGCGAGCGCGACGGCCGCGCTCGATCGCCGGTTTGGCGTCGCGTTCGTGGATGTCGATCCCGATACATTGAACCTGGATCCAGCGTCCGTCGAATCGGCGATCGTTCCTGGGAGGACACGGGCGCTCATGCCCGTTCACCAATTTGGACAACCCGCTGACATGACCGCGCTCCAGCGCATCGCGCGCGCGCACGGGCTGAAGATCATCGAGGACGCCGCGCAGTCGCACGGCGCCGAGTGGGAGAGCGGTCCGACGGGGTCCTTGGGAGACGCGGCCGCGTTCAGCTTTCAGTCTGCGAAGAATCTTGCTTGCGGCGAAGGTGGCGTGCTCACCACCAACGACGACACTTGCTTCGAGCGCGCGTATTCGATCCACAACGCCGGGCGATCGAGGGAGATGGAGGCGCGCTGGGAACACGTCGGGCTCGGATGGAACATCCGCGCCACCGAGTATCAGGCGGCCCTCTTGCTCGATCGCCTCGGCCGGTTCGACGATCAGCAGCGCGTGCGGGCGGCAAATTTCTCCCGGGTGCGCGAGGCGCTCGAAGACCTGGACTGCGTCCAGGCGTTGGAGGTCCATCCCGGCGTCCGGCGCCACGGCATGTACATGTTCGTGATGCGCTATTCACCGGACGCATGCAACGGTCTGCCGCTCGATCGATTCATTCACGACGTGAACGCGGAAGGGATTCCCTTGACGCGTTGTTATGCGTCCACGCTATCGGCCCAAGTGGCAATGCGGGACCTGCGCCGGCGCCGGCCCGAATACATTCGCGTGCTTCCGACACCGGTCGCCGATCGCGCAGCTGAAGAAATCGCCTACCTGCCCGCGAACGTGTTCCTGGCCGACGGCTCGGATATCGACGACATTCCGGCGGCACTGCGCAAAGTGCAGGAGCATTACCGGCGCCACGCCGCCGCCGTACGATGAACATCGCCATCGTCGGTTGCGGTTATGTCGCCGGGCAGTACGTGTCGACGTTGCGTCACCATCCGCAGTTGCGTCTTGTCGGCGCCTTCGATCGTGATGCCACGCGTCTGTCGGTATTTGCGCGCGCCACCGGGACGAGGGCCTACGAATCGCTCGAAGCGTTGATGGGAGACCCAGCGGTCGAGATGATTTTGAACCTGACCAATCCACGAAGCCACTTCGCCGTCAATCGCGCCGCACTCGAGGCCGGCAAGCACGTTTACAGTGAGAAGCCATTGGCCATGACCACGAGCGAGGCGGCAGACCTCGCGGCGTTGGCCGAAGGACAGCGGCTTCGTTTGGCCTCGGCCCCGTGCAGCGTATTGAGCGCGTCGGCCCAAACGCTGTGGCGCGCCGTGCGCGACGACGCTGTCGGCACTGTTCGCGTGGTCTATGCCACGTTTGATGACGGCATGATCGCGCCGCACCAATCGCCGTGGACATGGACCAATGACACTGGCGTACCGTGGCCGGCGAAGGACGAGTTCGAGGTGGGCAGCACATATCAACACGCTGGCTACGTGGTGACCTGGTTGTGCGCGATGTTCGGCCCCGCGCGTCGCGTCACGTCGTTCGCATCGATTCAGGTGCCCGACAAGGGTATCGCCGTCGACGTCATGGCGCCAGACTTCACTGTTGGCTGCGTCGAGTTCGATCGCGGTGTGGTGGCACGCATCACCTGCGGCATGGCCGCGCCACGCGACAAGTCGATCGTCATCGTCGGCGATCGGGGGACACTGATGGTCGGTAACGTCCGCAATGACCGCGCGCCCGTGATGTGGAGGTCGGCGGTGCCCGGTCGGCTCGAAGTGCTGTTGCGGCGCCGCATGCGGTCCCTGTTTCACTGGCTGCAAGCACGGGTGGGCGACGCCGGTGTATCGGCGCTCTTCGCGACACCATGGCAGGCGGTCACGCCGGCGACAGCCGCCGGTGTCTCCAGCGACAAGCCCGTGGATTTCCTTCTCGGACCGGCGCAGATGGCGGATGCCATCGCCATCGGCCGCCCACCACTGCTGTCGGCTGACTTCGGCGTCCATCTGGTTGAGATCGTGGAGCGGCTGCAGTATCCCGGCCGGTTCACCGACGCGCGCGTGGTTTCGAACTTCGTTCCCCTCGAGCCGCTCAGCCGGGCACGCTGATGCGCGTATCGATTCTCATCCCGTGCTTCAACGCGCGGCAGTGGATCGGCGAGGCGATCGAAAGTGCCCTGCGCCAGACCTGGCACGACGCCGAGATCGTGGTGATTGACGATGGCTCGACCGACGGCAGCCTCGACATCATCAAGACGTTCGGGAGCCGCATCAGATGGGAAGGCGGCGCGAACCAAGGCGCGAACCGGGCGCGCAATCGGTTGCTGGGGCTGAGCACGGGATCGTGGCTGCAGTACCTTGACGCCGACGACTACCTGCTGCCCGACAAGGTCGCATCGCAGGTGCGTTGTATCGAAGCGCATCCCGGCGCTGACGTCGTGTTCGGGCCAGCGACACTCGAGCACCGCGACGCGGCCCGGACCATCCTTGAACTTCTCCCTATTCCCGAACCGCACGATCACTGGGTTCTCCTGGCACGGTGGTACCTGCCACAGACAGGTGCGCCGCTGTGGCGCAAACAGGCGATTGAAGCAGTAGGAGGCTGGAAGGATGACCAGCCGGCGTGCCAGGAACACGAGCTGTACCTGCGGCTGCTGATGGCCGGCAAATCGTTTCGCTATTGCGACAGCAGTGGCGCGGTGTATCGGCAGTGGAGCGACAGCACGCTCTGGCAGAAGGACAGGGCGCGGACCCGGCGGCTGCGCCTCGAGATCGAGGATCGACTGGAAG